>JAFDHS010000435.1 GCA_019308655.1 Deltaproteobacteria bacterium | reverse complement strand
TTCTTTTAAATTTTGGCCAAAATGTCTTAAAACATCATCAACCGTTTTTTCAGCAAGGAACTTATCTTCTCCCATGACCGTCGTCATTTCCGGGACAAGAGGGTTCTTGTTATTACCCAACAAAACGCTATGCCCTGTCCAAGGATACTTATCCAGATCTTTAAGATCCTTGACCAGCTTTGCTCTCAGTAGATTCAGATGGATGTAACGCGTCAGTTCCAATAGATAAGTATCTTCTTCGCATACAATAGATTTGTAGCGATTCTGGAACAGGTGCCTACTTCTGCGATGGCGAATATTAAAAGTAACCGCGTACCCCGTCATAAAGCGACGCACGACAGAACTAATTGGCGTTTGACCTGTGCGGAGCAGGAGATGAAAATGATTGGGGATAAGCGCCCATGCATAGCATTGCGTTTGAGTTTCTTCCAGGATCAGAGCAAGACGTTCCAGAAAAGACGATCGATCTTTATCGTCTTTGAAGATTTCTCTTCTTTCAATTCCCCGGGCCATTACATGTTGTAAAAGGCCGGGGGCATCAAGTCTTGCTTGGCGGGGCATAAACTATGCTCAATGGTGGAATTCAAGGCTGAAAACAGCGATTAAAAACCTGTTTCGTTTTTTTATAGTTCAGAAAGGTCTCGGCCGATCCTTTCTTCAACTTGTTTCAACAATCTCTTCAACTGCGGAACAGAGTATTCCGAATTATTAGGAATAATTTAAAGACGAGGGGACGCTGGTAACTTTGTAAACTTATCCATCAAGAAACCCCTACTGTTCTAACTGACTTCCCCTTTCCACTGCTTTCTTGACGCCAACTCGACTGATTCCCAGAAATCTTGCAACCTCCGCAGCTGAATGGCCGACTTTCTCAACAGCCAGCCATATTACAAGGGGAACGTTGCCACCATTCCACTATTTTTGCGATGAGAGCTTTGCAAAACCACACAGAGAGGCCGGCGCTTTCAGTCGGACCGCCGTAACATGTTTATATATCAGGATAAGTATGCCAAGAAAGCCTGTTTTGGAGCTTTAAAACACCTTTTTCACGCCCAAAATCAGAGCCGCACGAACCGAAGGCTGGTAACTTGTTAACTTACTATGAGAAATTAAATTCACCGCGGAGGCGCGGAGAGCTCGGAGGAGGCATAATCTATATTTTTTGTAATAATTCAAAATACTGCTCCCGGCTCATCCCAATTACACGCATATTATTTTTAATTACGAATGCAGGAACTTCTTTATACTTTGGAATTACAACAGGCCGTATTGCTCCAGGATGGTGATAGATGAGATGATCCCCTTTTGTTCGAGAATAAACACACCCGGCCATTTCAAATATCTTCACCTGAACTTGATAATGCGTTGGTTTTATTTTCACTGTACAGGCACTTCAATCGGAGAAAAGCCAACCAACTCTTTGCGGGCACTCAATATGTCATCATTTATCGGTTCTAACCCACATTCCTCAAGAAATTTTTCAAATGTCCCCATCTTTTTCGTCTCTTCAATATTGATCATAATTGCTTCCATGAGATTTTTTTTCGCTTGTTGAACATTTTCTCCACAGGAAGCAACATCCAGTTCAGGGCAATAAGAAACATACATATTACCCTCTTTCCATATTTCTTCTGTAAGGCGAATCTTCATTTTATCCTCCGCAATGGTATAGGATCGAGGCAACGGCAACGACCGAGGGGACGCTGGCAACTTGCTAACTTACTCTATCAAATTCTTTAAATCCTGATCGCAGTCAACCAGTTCCTTTCCCCGAACCAGCGCCTTGCTCACTGATGCTCTTGAGATCTTTAAGGCCCTTGCAACGTCTGTCCTTTTCACGGGGTAAATCGGGAGAGCCAGCGCGATAGCCTCAGCTTCTCCAGCGTCAAGCTCCTGTCGTAGCGCTCGCGCTAAAGAAATATTTGTAACAGATTTCTTAATAATCCATGAACATATTTTTACATACTCTGCTCCCGGTTGCCCTTCGCCGTCAACTACCACTTCATGCCAAACAGCATCAGGTATCATAATAGTCCCATACAGTTCTCGTAGAAGCTCTATTTGCCCTATGCGAGCCAAGTTAATGAGAGGCGAGGCATTACAGCAGACGATATTCATA
>JAFDHS010000069.1 GCA_019308655.1 Deltaproteobacteria bacterium | reverse complement strand
ATTTTAATGCAAAAGATGGGCACGCTCCGCTTTGCCCATCCTACATCTACATCGTTACGCTCATCCAGCATTGTGGTGGTTAAATGGGCCGGTATTGTTTGACCCTGAAATTTCGAGCCGAGGACCCGTATGAGGGAAATCTTCACCTGAAAAAAACGATATCCTTACGTCCTTGACAAAGTTCACATATTTGTATACTTTGTAGCCATGAAAACAATCTCATTCTATCGGACGGCGTCAGACAAGTGTCCGGTTAAAGATCACTTGGATCGGCTGACAGACGCTCAGGTGACAAAGGTAGCATGGGTATTGAAACTGATTCGAGAGCTTGATCGAATTCCGTCTAAATATTTTAAGAAAATGGTTAATACAAATGATATTTGGGAAGCAAGAATTGATGTTGGAAAAGACACTTTCCGTCTTCTTGGCTTTTTTCATGGTCATGAGTTGATTATATTAACCAACTCGTTTCAGAAGAAGAGCCAAAAAACTCCTTTAAAGGATGTAGACCGATGGATGATCTGGATAAATATATTGAAAACAGAAAAAAGTGCAGCCCTAAATTTGCAAAAAATTTTGATAAAGGATACGAGCAATTCAAAATTGGTGTTCTCCTGAAGCAGGCTCGCCTCGAAGCAGGCCTCACTCAAGAGCAGGTGGCAAATATATTGAACACCAAGAAATCTGCTATTTCCCGGATCGAAAATCATGCTGAAGACATCCGCCTCTCAACATTGGTGAATTATGCTCAAGCCGTAGGCAAAAACCTCCATCTCGAAGTAGCCTGAGAGCAGCAAAGGAATCGGGTCAAACCTTGATTATTGATCATGGTCACAAAGGAATGGCCTGTTCTATAGTCTACCCTTTCCTTTTAGTCACACGAAGAGGAAATCACCATACTGATGCCTCGTGTATTGGAAAAATATGAATATTACACTTATTGAACCTTTTTTTACCGGTTCGCATGCAGCCTGGGCAACAGAATACGCTCAGCATAGCGGCCACAATATTGACATTCTGAGTCTCAGCGGAAACTATTGGAAGTGGCGCATGCATGGTGGCGCAGTCACACTGGCAACAAAATTTTTGGAGTCCGGTGCTATGCCGGATATGCTTCTTGTGACTGATATGCTCGATCTGACAACCTTTCTGGCCTTGACTCGTCAAAAGACCGCGCGTCTTCCTGTCGCGATCTATTTTCACGAAAACCAAATATGTTATCCCTGGTCGCCTAAGGATCGGGATATTCGCTATAAGCGAGATCAACATTATGGATTTATTAACTATAGCTCTGCGCTGGCGGCGGATAAGGTAGTGTTCAACTCATGGTATCATTACAACAGCTTTTTAGACGAATTACCCCGCTTTCTGAAACAATTTCCCGATCGTAACGAGTTGGAAACCGTAGCAACCATTCGTGCCAAAAGTTGTGTGTTACATCTCGGATTAGATTTACAGAGATTTCATGCCCCTGAGATACAGGAACAAAGAGAAGGAAATATCGATCAGGCTCCGCTCATTCTCTGGAATCATCGGTGGGAATATGATAAAAATCCCGAAGAATTTTTCCAGGCCCTGTTCGTGCTTCATGAGCAAGATCTGGACTTTCGCGTGGCGATTCTTGGAGAAAGTTTTCGCCAAAATTACCCCATTTTTGGAACGGCTCGTGAGAAGTTGGGAAACAAGGTTGTTCACTATGGATATGCCGAAGATTTTGCACACTATGCGCAGTGGCTTCATCGGGCCGACATCCTGCCGGTGACATCTCACCAGGATTTTTTCGGAGCAAGCATTGTTGAAGCCCTGTATTGCGGCTGTTACCCCTTGCTGCCAAAACGTCTTACCTATCCCGAACTTATTCCTTATGAGAGGTATCCTGAAATCTTTTACCATGACTTTCAGGAACTCGTTGAAAAACTCGCAAGGTCTCTGCAAGAAATCACTACTATCCGGCAGCATAATTTTCGTCATTGTATTAAAAAGTATTCCTGGCAGAGCATGGCTCCTGAATACGACAAGATCTTCGGCACTCTTTGGGAAAGCCGGGCTGCTAATTAAAAGATACTGTAAACTATCTTATGGTCTGGTGAAACTCTAATTTAAGACTTCAGAGGCTATATTTTTTGCATACTTACAAATCAAAGAGTCATCACGATAGAAATCATTAACTGATTTGACACTGCCCAATTCAAGGATTTTTTTGTTTATAAATATTTTGGTTTTTTCATCATTGGGTTCCCAAAAATTCTTTTTTTCAGGAACATTGATTGCCTCAACAGATATTTCTTCTTGAAGTATACTTTTCAGGATATTTGAATTTGTTGACATTGCAAAACAATCCTATAAATTGGAAAAGAGGTCATCATGTTGCGAGTCCCGTGAAGAATTTCGGGGGCATCTTACTTGTTTTTTCATAGAAAAGGACATCAACGGCTTTTGAAAAACCGCCTGTGAAAAATATTCCCAAACTGAAATTATTTGTCAGCCGTTTTATATGCATCTATTTTTGTCTAACATACATGGATCATTACCTATTCTTTCAATCTGTATCGTAGAGTGTTCTATGCCGAAACGATCATGTAATTCTTGCTGGAGTTTAGTCAGAAAATCCTTTTTCAGACAATCCTCGTCTATAATCAAATGGACGGACAGAGCAACTTCCGTTGTACTCATCGGCCAAACATGCAGATCATGTGTCTGACAAACGCTTTCAAGACCGTTTAGGTATTTCTTTACGCCGGCTATATCAATATTTTTCGGAACGCAATCAATGGCAAGATTCGTCGAATCACAGAGTAAAGACCAAGTACCAACAAGGACAACGGCCACGATAAGAAGACTGATCAGCGGATCAACTAACAACCAGCCGGTGACTATGATGATTATGCCCGCCACAACTACACCGAATGAAACAGCAGCATCGGCGGCCATATGAAGGAATGCACCTCTGATGTTCAGATCATGTTTCCCGCCAGAAACAAAAAGTAACGCTGTTACCGTATTAATAACAACACCAATGGCGGCAACTACGATAACGGTCATCCCCTCAACCGGTTTCGGAGCAAAGAATCGGCCAATGGCTTCCCACGTAATGCCGCCCAGCGCAAAAAGCAGCAATATTGCACTGGCCAAAGAAGCCACTACCGTTACCTTGCGGTAACCATATGTCCTTTTCTCTGTTGCGGCTTTCGTGGCCAGAAAGCCGGCGCCCCACGCAAGCAATAGGCTTAGCACATCACTTAAGTTGTGCCCGGCATCTGCTATCAGGGCCAAAGATCCTGCTGCCACCCCATAGCCTGCTTCAATGGCAACGAAAATGACATTCAGCACAACGCCAATTGCGAAGGCGCGATTATAATTGCTTCTTTGATGGTTGTGATCATGAGACATATTTATTCCTTTTTGCTGAGAAATTACGAAGTACCGCGCCTTCTGAACAATCATCGACGTCTTCGCAAACAATCAGATCATGTCTGGAAGCGGTGCTTGGGAAGATCCGGCGCATTGTCTCATTGGAAATAGCAAGTTAAAAGGGTTGCCCATTTTGCAACTCGACCTGCTTATAGAACACGGTAATTGCCTGTGTTGATATCAATCCAGGTCTGCGAAATAGATGCTCTGCATTTTCTCTGAAATCTGGTTGTATCCAAGCTCGTATTGTTGCCCTCTTGCTCATAGTCCACCTTGATTTTTACTTAATAATGTAGCTCAATGAAATATATTGTCAATATTAATGGCTCCTCATCAAGAATTCCGGGGACACCTTAATTATTTTGGTACGTAGTGGTGAATTCTTCTGGACACTCCTCCGAATCAGTATTACTAAGAATCAAATCAACGATTTCAGAGGAGGAAAAAAATGAACTGTCCGGCATGCAATTCGACCAATATCATCATCTAACGATTCAACTTTACATTGCGGCAGAGGGTGTCCCGATTGGGGAGAAAGACCCTGTCCTTTTCCAAAAAACTGGCCAATCATATCGGTGCCATTTGGAATTTTGTTCACTATTACAATGCCGAGATTGCTCCGACGTTGGCAAAAACAACTACATGTTAAGCACTACCACCTTGTATTGCAGACTGGTTCCGCAAATGCACGCCTGACTCGATTTCTGTTTGTCACCCCGTGCTTTTGTGTTACTCCGCCTCAACGGAGCCACTGCTTTCCGAAGCACCGTCACCGGATACCCCGTTGTGATAACACTATGCCCTTCGCCTCCATCCGGCTGGGCTTGGGGACTTGCCTTGACTTCCATAATTCGAAAGTGTAGGCTCAACCTTAAGACATGCGCCGTTCACGGCACACAATAACCGGCTGAACATAGACGGCTGATATTCTGCTGTTGGGTGTTTTTCAATTTTAAAAGGAAAGTGTTTTGAACTTTAAACCGGAATCCTGTCGCAATGAGAGTGAAGTCATATCTAAATTGATAGTCGGTTATCTGTTGCCGCGATTGGGTTATTTTCCGGACAGTTGGCATCAGGAAATCAAGTTTGCCAATAAACGTCTGGATTTTTTCAGATTGGCAGCGCCTGTTATTACGTTTGCTTTAGATACGTTTACATTGGCGGCACCTGTTATTACTTTTGCTTTAAATAAGGTTAAACCCATTGATATCATTATCGAAATTAAACACCCCAAAGAAAAGTTAGTCAACCACAACCGAAAACTCATACACGATTTGCTTAAACTCAATGCCCGTTACGGCTTATTAACCAACGGGAAGGAATTGAAGATTTTTGAAAAAAATACCAATGAGGATATCAGGTTAATCTTTGAATGTCCGGGATGGGAAGTAACAACCAGGATAAATGAGATTCGTACTGTTTTGGGAAGAGCAGGTTCAACCCCAAACAACAAAACAGCAGTATCACTTACAAAGGATATTGAGAAAGAACCGACCTCTCCGGCTTCAAATACATCCGCTGCCCATTCAAAAACATCCGATGCATCACCTCAAAAAGTTACCGGAAATGAGATCAAGAAGGTGTCAAACATGAAAGTCATTGCAATATACCACAATAAAGGGGGCGTTGGTAAAACAACCGTATCAGTTAATTTGGCAGCGTCTTTAGCCATAAAAGGCAAAAAAGTATTATTGATCGATATGGATGCCCAGGCCAATACGACTTTTGCCACCGGGCTGATCATGTTCCAGTTTGAGGAAGACGACAATATCAAAAACAATTATGTGTATCATTTACTTGAATCAGGGGATTCCAATTTCATTCCCGAAATCGTCCGGCGATCCTATAACTTCAACACGCCGGAACTCTATGTTGTCCCGTCGCATATCAATTTAATTGAACATCAGGATAAATTGAATAAAATTGCCGTCAGCCGCTCCAGACTGCTTCTCAAACTCGAACAGGTAAACGATAAATATGATATTGTGATTATTGATACACCCCCTTCACGGGATTTATATGCGGAAATTCCTCTAATCGCTGCGGATTATCTGATTATTCCTTCGGATTTAAAGCCCTTTGCCAATCAGGGATTGAACAATGTCAAAAAGTTTGTTAACCGGATCAATGAATATCGTGAAGCCATTGGCCGTGATCCGCTGATCGTACTGGGGGTTTTGCCATCAAAGATTTCAACCAATTCCCAATTTCTCAAACATACTTTCCCGAGACAAAAAAGTGTGGTTCCTGAACGTTATAAGTTACCCTTGATGGAAAGTATTATTTATGAAAGGACCCCGCTTTCCAATTGTCTGAACCGCACGAAAGAAGAATATAATGAAGAAGTTCCCGACAAATCAATTTTTAAATTTTGTGAACTTGAATCCACTCCTTCAGCCAAGCAGGCTGCCCAGGATTTTGAACTTTTAGCGCTTGAAGTGTTGAATAAGATTCAGTGAGGATATAGTCAACGATGATGAATTTTTTTCTGGTCGATGTTGTTTGTATTACGTCTGCAAAACCCCGTGAAGAATTTGATAAAGCCCGAGTTGAAGAATTGGCGGACGCCATTTTGAAATCCGACGGTTTACTGAAGCCTTTGATATTGAAAATAATAAAACCGGAAAGATTTGAAGTTATTGAGGGGCACCTGGAATACTGGGCAGCGGTAAGTGCCCGTGAAAAAGACCGCCGCAAAGGAGAAATGGTCAATGCCTTTGTTATTTCCCCGAAAAAAGAAGACACAATCCTTGAGCAACTGCAAACCTTGAAAAATCTGCCGATACTGCCTTTATCCGTGCCTGTGGTTAAACCCGATGCCAAACCATCTTTGCAAAAAGATATGGAAAGAACACCCCTTCAGATGATTCAGCCACTTCAAAAAGAAGTGGAAACTATCCGACGCAACGTTGAGACATTAAGTTCATTACCCTCTCAATTAACTGAAATGATTAAAAAACTTGAAAAAAGTTTTCAGGCGTCTCTCACCACCTGCTTTAACCAATGGGCGGAAAAACAACCTTCAAAACCTAAAAAACAAAAACAGACGGTCTCTCTTGACTCACTTCCTGAACAATTAACCCAGGAGCACCTGTCTCAACTGAGCTGGGACCAGATTAAAGAGCTTGCCAGAGATCGGGGAATAAAGATTAAAGGCGGCCGTGTAAATATAGAAAAGCAAATTCTTGGGAACAGCGATAATTATTCATGATTTTCAATATGAAACAACAAACAAAAAAAAGTGATAAAAATTCAGTATCAATCAGTGCAAAAAAAACAGGCAAGATGTTTGCCCGCACCCTGCCGAATATCCTGGCTGTTGTTTTTCTTTCCGGGCTTTTCATCGAGTTTGTTCCCATTGAACATCTGTCGGATTTTTTTGGAGGCGGCTTGTTGGCAGATGGGCTGATCGGCGCAACCATCGGTTCCGTGTCAACCGGAAACCCCTTGATCAGTTATGCGCTGGGCGGAGAATTATTGGACCATGGGATGAGCCTGGTCGCAGTTACCGCCCTGATCGTAAGCTGGGTGACGGTAGGTTTCATTCAGTTTCCGGCCGAGATCCAGGCATTTGGCCCTCGGTTTGCTATAATCCGTAATTGTCTCTCTTTCCTCTTTGCCCTGGTCATCGCTTTTCTGACCATCATCACCATACAATTTATGGGAATTGGTTGATGGAAAATTCACCTGAGAAGAAAAAGATAAAAGAAGAATCTTTGCTTTCCATTTTTCTTTTTCTGCTGACTGTTACCGCCCTTTATGAGGTAGCTTTTCTATTGGCACCGGAAAAAGCACTGGCCGCCCTTGGCTTTGGCTGGAAAATGCTTACCAGACTATTCCCTGTTCTGTTGCTGGTTTTCCTGATGATGTTTCTCAGCAACCTTTTTATAAAGCCGCGCTGGGTTCAAAATCAACTGGGCCGGGATTCCGGATTCAAGGGGGTTCTGATGGCCATGGTCGGCGGTATTCTCTCAATGGGGCCGGTCTATGTCTGGTATGGCATACTCAGTAATTTCAGAAACAAAGGCATGCGGCCTGCTCTCATTGCTGTTTTTCTTTATACCCGGAGTATCAAGCTGCCCCTTCTGCCGCTTATGGTTTTTTATTTTGGCATGCCCTATACGGTTTTATTATCCTTTTATATGCTTTTATTTTCATTACCAAACGGTCTCCTTACTGAACAACTGACAGGCAACCAAAAAACTATGGAGGAAAAATATGGCAGTGGTTGAAGCCAGAGGGCTTAAAAAAACCTAAAAAATATGGCAGTGGTTGAAGCCAGAGGGCTTAAAAAAACCTATGTTGCCGGGGATATTGAGGTCAAAGCCATCCGGGGAGTTGATTTTACCATCGAGCCTGCATCCTTTGTCTCATTCATCGGCCCCTCGGGAAGCGGAAAGTCCACTCTGCTTAACATGATCGGCTGCCTTGATCCACCCACCGAAGGAGATCTTGAGGTCGCCGGTCAGGATATTGCCGGCTTAAGTCGCTGGGAAGGTGCCCGTTTCCGGGGGGAACATATCGGTTTTGTCTTCCAGGATTTCAATCTGATTCCGGTTCTCACGGTTTTTGAAAATGTGGAATACCCTCTGCAAATGGTTCAGAACTGGCCAAAGGACAAACGCCGGGAGCGAGTAAAGGAGTTGCTCAAAGCCGTGGGCATCGGGGATCAGGGAGATAAATTTCCAAGCCAGATCTCCGGCGGTCAGAAGCAGCGCGTTGCCGTGGCACGTGCCCTGGTGACCAATGCCGGACTGGTGCTTGCCGACGAACCTACAGCAAATCTGGATCGGAAATCAGCCAATCTTATCATCGGGCTTATGAAAGAGATGCGCGATGAGTTTGGCACCACCTTTATCTTTTCCACCCATGACCCCAAGGTGGTTAAAAACGCGGAGATCATTTTTACTTTGGAAGACGGCAGACTGCAATAGTTACAAAGGAAAAATCATGTTTAATATATTCAAACTTGCCGGTCGTAACCTGCGGCGCTACAAACGGCGCACTCTGCTCACTTCCGTTCTGATAACACTGGGAGTAGTAGCGGTCCTGCTTTTTGTTTCCGTATCCGGTTCATTCAAGGCCATGATGATTGGTCAGATTACAGACTCCATGCTGGGGCATATCCAGGTTCACCGCAAGGGATATCTGGCCTCCATTGACAGTCTGCCCCTGGATCGCAACTTGAAAGGCAAACAGATTGCCAGGATCAAGGAGATCCTGGATAACAATGAAGCAGTGGCGGCTTATTCCATGCGAATCAAGCTTGGCGCCATGTTCAGCAATTTTTCGGAAACAACCAATATCCGCTTAAACGCTGTAAATCCAAAGCAGGAAATGCAGACAGTTCCCATGCTTGCCGATCGAATCATCGAGGGCAAAAAGGAGGGGCTTCTTGAAAAAGGCGAAATTCTCGTTCCTGAGCTCATTGCCAGGGGAATGAAGGTCAAGATCGGCGACACCATTGTCCTGGTGGCCACCAACAAGGACGGCTCGGTGAACGGGCAACCCTTTGTGGTTCGGGGTATTCTGGAAGGGATTTCCGGACCGGGCGGCCGGGATGGTTTAGTTCACCTGAGCGATGCGGAAATGCTCTTACGTATTGAAGATAAAGAGATCAGTGA
>JAFDHS010000068.1 GCA_019308655.1 Deltaproteobacteria bacterium | reverse complement strand
GCTCCAAGGATCTTAGAGTCCTTCCGCGTTTGCCCTGAGCTGGCCGCAGGCGGCTGAAATGTCTTGTCCTTTGCTCTTTCGTATGATGGCCGTATAGTTATTTTGATGCAAAATTTCCTGAAAGTGATGAATTACGGATTCTTCCGGTCGTTTAAAATCGCTTCCGTTGTGTTCATTAAAAGGGATAAGGTTGATTTTGGACTTGATCGGCCTGAGCAGTTTGACAAGCCGGTTGGCATCTTCAACAGAATCGTTTATTCCTTTGATCAGAATATATTCAAATGTGATTTTGCGTCGGGGAGCAAGGGGGTAATTTTTGCAGGCATCGAGGAGTTGCTCTATAGGATACCTTCGGTTTACGGGCATCAGCATGCTTCTTGTCTGGTTGTCCGTTGCGTTTAATGATATTGCCAGATTGATTTTTGTGTCCCGCCCTAAATCGGAAAGCTTGTGTACCAGTCCTGCGGTGGAGAGGGTAATGCGGCGGTTGGAAAACTTGAGCCCGAAGTCAGTGTTTGTAATAATGTCGATCGCTTTTATTACATTATTATAATTTGCCAGCGGTTCGCCCATTCCCATCAGAACGATATTGATAAGCGGTTTTGAATCAATGGGGTTATTTTGCAAATCATTCTGTATGTCTCGTATCTGTGCAATAATTTCTCCCATTGTCAGGTCGCGGACGAAACCGCCTTTTGCGGTAAGGCAGAACCTGCACCCCTGAGCACAGCCCACCTGGGTTGAGATGCAAAGTGTATGGTGATTTTTTTCAGGAATTAAAACAGCTTCGGAATATTTTCCGTCTTCAAGCCTGAAAAGGTATTTTCGGGAACCGTCGCCGGATATTTCAACATTCACTTTTTCAAGACGTTTAATACTGAAATGAGTTGATAGCATGGGCCTGATTTTTTTGCTGATGTCCGTCATTATCTCAAAGGTGTCTGCCTGGTGAAGATAGGTCCATTTAAGGATTTGTGCTGCACGGTAGGGTTTGATCCCATGGTCCTGGAGCCATAAAATGAGCTGATCCACGGAATAGTCTTTAATATCTTCTTTTTTCGATGTAGATGTCATTGGCTTTGATTTTTTGCTGCCTGATTTGTTATGTTTAGTTTTGTTTAAAAAGGAACAAATAAAACCTGTGCAGGTAATATAACCAATTAAGCTGATTTATCAATGTTATTTTTCTTGACATACTATTGGTTAAATATTATTTTTAATCTTTTAATTTTTAGGTGAAGAGTTGCGGTATTTTTATGCTTGAAAATTTAAGTGAAAGACTCAATACGGTATTTAAAAAGCTTAAAGGGCGCGGTAAGCTGACGGAGCAAAACATTGAGGACGGCTTAAAGGAAGTCCGAATGGCTCTTCTTGAGGCGGACGTCAACTACAAGGTTGTCAAAAAGCTTATTTCAAATATAAAGGACAGGGCGCTGGGCCAGGAGGTTCTGGCGAGTCTTACGCCCGGTCAGCAGGTTATCAAGATCGTCAACGATGAGTTGACGGAGCTTATGGGTTCCCGCCATGAAGATCTGCGACTTTCGGGTCAGAAACCGGTATCCGTGATGCTGGTCGGTCTTCAGGGTTCCGGTAAAACGACGACTGTGGGCAAGCTTGCCGTTTTTTTAAGGAAAAAAGGGAAAAAACCCTATTTGGTCCCTGCCGATGTGTATCGTCCTGCTGCCATTGACCAGTTGAAAAAACTGGGGGAGCAGGTTGGTGCCCCCGTATTTTCTTCTGACGCCAAGATGGACCCCGTTGATATCTGTCGGGAGGCAAGGATAGCAGCACAACAGCAAGGGTGCGATACGCTGCTTATTGATACGGCCGGTCGTCTTCATATGGATGAGGAGTTGATGGACGAGCTTTGCCGCATTAAGGATGCGTTGCAGCCTTCCGATATACTCCTTGCGGCCGATGCCATGACAGGTCAGGATGCTGTAAACATAGCAAAATCATTTGACAGCGCTCTGGATATAGGCGGGATCGTACTTACCAAAATGGATGGGGATGCCCGTGGAGGTGCAGCCCTTTCAATCAAGGCGGTAACCGGTAAGCCTATAAAATTTATCGGCGTCGGTGAAAAATTGAGTGCTTTGGAGCCTTTTCATCC
This sequence comes from Deltaproteobacteria bacterium, assembly GCA_019308655.1. Classification (GTDB taxonomy): domain Bacteria; phylum Desulfobacterota; class Desulfobacteria; order Desulfobacterales; family JAFDHS01; genus JAFDHS01. Next base: position 3,795 of record JAFDHS010000068.1, on the reverse strand, counting down.
GGACAGGATGTCCTCACGAATATTGGGAATGGGGGATATGCTCAGCTTTATTGAAAAAGCGCAAAGCATGGTTGATGAAAAACAGGCCATTGATCTTGAAAAGAAGATCAGAAAGAGTCAGTTTACCCTTGAAGATTTTCGCGACCAGATGGCTTCCATACGAAAAATGGGATCAATCAGTGATCTTATTAAAATGATACCCGGTATCGGTAAGAGTAAACAGTTTAAAAACCTTGAGGTTGATGAAAATGAATTCGTCAGGATTGAGGCGATCATCAATTCCATGACTCCCCGGGAGCGGCGTCAGCATGGGCTGATCAATGGGAGTCGGAAGAAACGAATTGCAAAAGGAAGCGGTACCAAGGTACAGGACGTAAACAAGCTTCTTAAGAATTACACCCAAGTTCTGAAAATGCTCAAAAAAATGAATAAGGGCGGCATGCGCGGAATGAGCCGCGGTATGCTGCCGTTTTAAGGAGAAAAAAATGTCAGTTAAAATCAGATTGGCCAGACACGGTGCAAAGAAAAGACCTTTTTATCGAATCGTAGTTGCTGACTGTGAATTCAGCAGGGACGGCAGGTTTCTGGAAAGAGTCGGTACGTATAATCCCTTGATGGACCCTGCTGAAGTTGTTTTGGAAAAGGAAAGAATCGAATACTGGATGGGCCAGGGTGCTATACCAACAACTACGGTTAAGAGCCTTTTGAAAAAAGAAGGTCTTTTGGCTAATCCTGCTTAATCGTATCTTGCCCCCACAATTCTCAAAGCCAACAAAGGAGATGAAGCTATGAAGGAGCTGATTAAGTATATCGCGCAGGCATTGGTTGATGATCCGGAAAAGGTAGAGGTTTCCGAGGTGGAAGGGAATCAGACTTCCGTATTGGAACTTAAGGTGGCCAAAGAGGATCTGGGGAAAGTTATAGGCAAGCAAGGGCGTACTGCCCGTGCCATGCGAACGATATTAAGTGCGGCTTCAGCCAAGGTTAAAAAACGCACCGTCCTTGAAATTATAGAATAATTTCATGGAGAAGGAGGGGTTTCTTTTAATCGGAAAGGTCGTGGGTCTTCATGGTATACGGGGTAATCTCAAGATTTACTCCTATCTTGAATCATTGTCCGATTTTGAGTCGCTTTTTGATTCCGGATCCAATGGGAAAAGTCAAATCCGTATAAAACTCCCCAATGGATCTGAGAAAGATCATACGGTCAATTGGGCCAGACCATACAAGCGTGTCGTGCTTTTATCCCTTAAGGGCGTAGACGATTGTAATGCGGCTGAATCGTTTGTCGGCTCCGAGCTTTTTATTGCAAAGGACAGACTCCCGGAACTGGAAGACGGTTCTTATTATTGGGCCGATATCATAGGACTTGGGGTTTTTGAAGCCCATGGAGAATATATCGGTTGTGTTGAATCGATAATCACTACCGGGAGTAACGATGTTTATGTGGTGAAAGACCCGGACAAAGGCAGGGAAATACTGATTCCTGCATTGGAATCCGTAGTTCTTTCAATCGATCTTAAACAAAAAACCATGCAGGTGAATTTGCCTGAAGGGTTATGAAACCGTTGATAATTTATAGATGGATTTTGATGTATTGACTATTTTTCCCGAGATGTTCAAACCATTTTGGGAACATGGGATGATAAGAAGGGCGATTGAACAGGACAAGATTTCCGCATCTGCGATTAATATAAGAGATTTTGCAAAAGGGAGGCACAGCCCTACGGACGACAGGCCATATGGCGGCGGGTGCGGTATGGTTATGAAGCCTGAACCCCTGGCCGCTGCTATTCGGGCTGCAAAAAAGAAATCCCCCTCTTCAAAAACGATACTGGCTACACCACAGGGACGTTCTTTTGATCAGGACCTGGCCCGTGAACTTGCATTACAGGAGGGGCTTATACTGGTTTGCGGTCGTTATGAAGGGGTGGATGAACGGATTTGCAACGATTTCATAGATGAGGAAATTTCTATAGGTGATTATGTTCTGACAGGGGGGGAGCTGCCGGCCATGGTTATTATCGACGCGGTGACCCGGCTGATCCCCGGCGTTCTCGGCGGTGTCGACTCTGCGGAAAAGGATTCATTTTCAGGCAGTCTTTTGGAATATGCTCATTATACGAGGCCTGGAAGTTTTGAAGGTGAAGAGGTCCCTGATGTATTGCTGTCGGGCAATCACAAGGCGATTGAAAATTGGAGGCTTGAGATGTCTTTGAAGCGTACGTTCCTTAAAAGGCCGGACTTGCTTGAAAACAGGCCCCTGAACAAACAAGAGATTAAAATTTTGGAAAAGTGGTGTCTTGATCTTGAAAGAATTATCCAAGCATAGTCTTTATCTGGCCCTGATGCATTATCCCGTGGTCAACAAGAATGGTGATGAAATAGCATCTGCCGTGACCAATCTTGATTTGCACGATATAGCAAGAGCCGCAAAAACATACGGAGTAAAAGCTTTTTATGTGTCGACGCCTCTTTCGGATCAAAAAGAGCTCGTTGAGAAGATTGTGTCGTACTGGGTAAGGGGAAAGGGGGCTGAATATAATCCGAAAAGACGTGACGCTCTGGACCTTATCATAATCAAAGATTCTTTAGAGGATATTGTACAGGATATTCGTGTTCGGGAGCAGGCTTTGCCCAAGACTGTCGTTACCAGTGGAAGAAGCAGTTCCGGGAACGTAAGTTATGGCTGCTTTCGTGAAATGCTTAACGAAAAAGGCCAACCTTATCTTCTGCTTTTTGGTACGGCATGGGGGCTTTCGGAAGAGGTTATGACCGAGGCGGATTACATTCTTGATCCGGTTATGGGAAGTTCAGACTATAACCACCTTTCGGTTCGTTCCGCAGCTTCCATAATACTGGACAGACTGATGGGAAGGGAAACTTGATAAAGGATATCATCTCTACAGTAAGGTTGGAGGTGCTTGGACAATTGAAAGAACAATCATTACCGTCACCTCGACGGGATGTGAATCCTGTGGAGAGGCCATAAAATCTAAACGGTTCGTTAGGTCGGCGTCGGTGAAACAGGAATTAAACCGTGTACGAATGTGTACACAATTTAAGGGGCGGATTATGAACATAATAAGACAACTGGAAAAAGAGAATATGCGGCTTGATTTACCCGATTTTGCCGCAGGTGATACGGTTAAGGTTCATGTTAAGATCAGGGAAGGGGAGAAAGAGCGAATTCAGGTTTTTCAGGGTGTTGTCATTGGGAGACGAAATGGTATGACCAATGCTTCGTTTACCGTACGAAAGGTTTCATCCGGTATCGGGGTTGAGCGTGTTTTTCCGCTGCATTCACCGAACCTGGATAAAATTGAACTCGTTTCTTACGGCCGTGTTCGACGTGCAAAGATCTATTACTTGCGTAAACTAAGAGGAAAAGCTGCAAGAATAAAAGAACGTCGGATTAATTAATCAAACGGTTAATAAATGACATCGGATATATGGGCATTCGAAAAAAAAGCCATAAAAAAAGGCTTTTCAAAAATTGCAGGCATCGATGAGGCCGGCCGGGGTCCCCTGGCCGGCCCGGTTGTTTCAGCGGCTGTTATCCTGCCTGCTTCTTTTCCGGTTTCGGGCATCAGGGATTCAAAAAAACTCACCCCAAAAAGACGTCTTGATCTGTACCAAGAGATTTATAAGCACGCCATTACCATAGGTATTGGTATTGTTGACCCCATAGAGATAGACCGAATTAATATTCTGCAGGCATCACTTCTTTCCATGGCCATGTCGGTTGAAAACCTTGAACCCCTGCCGGATTATCTACTGATAGACGGAAAGTTT
>JAFDHS010000434.1 GCA_019308655.1 Deltaproteobacteria bacterium | reverse complement strand
TTTGAATGTCTCGACACAATACCGGGAACAACTCGGATACATGGGACAGCGGTCTCCATCAACCCCTGACATATATTTTCTATAAAATTTGACCGGGTAAATAAAGAATCCACTTAGTTTTTCCCTATTCTCCGTCGAAGAAATAATTTTGGTCTCTCTCTCTTTATTTTTTTGAGCAAAGACGGTATCATAAAACAGACATATCGCAAAAATAAAAAACAAGTAAATCAGCATTGTTTTTAAATATCTCATTGTATATATTGATAAATTATGAGATTTCATCTCTCCGATCACGTTTGCGTAACCCGAAGTATCTCTTCAATAGTGGTGACCCCCTCTAAAATCTTTTGTATCCCGTCCTGGCGCAGAGTAACCATCCCCTGCTTCAAAGCCTCTTTCTTTATCCGGTCGGAATCATAAGTCTTGAGCATCATATTCTTTAAAGCATCATCCAAAACCATGATTTCATAAATGCTCCTTCGGCCCCTGTAACCGGTATGAAAACAATTGGAGCACCCCTTGGCTCTGTAAAAGGTCATATCCTTGAAAGCATCGGGGTCCATGCCTATACTTTCTTTTCATGGCCAGGTCATCGGGTGTGTATACTTCTTTGCAATCGTTGCAAAGAACCCGGATCAGTCTTTGCGCCAGAACCGCTCTAACCGATGACGAAATCAAAAAAGGTTCGACACCTATATCAACAAGGCGGGTAATTGCGCTGGCAGAATCGTTTGTATGAAGCGTCGAAAAGACAAGATGGCCGGTCAGTGCCGATTGAACCGCTATTTCAGCAGTTTCCCGGTCCCGTATTTCACCGATCAGGATAACGTCCGGGTCCTGCCTGACAATCGATCTGAGGCCGCGGGCAAACGTAAGACCGATTTTACTGTTGACCTGTATCTGGCCGATGCCGTTAATCTGGTATTCAACAGGATCTTCAATTGTAATGATATTAATGTCAGGTGAATTGATGGAGGCCAAAATGGCATAAAGTGTTGTCGTTTTACCGCTTCCGGTAGGCCCTGTAACAAGAATTATACCATTAGGGGATTTTATCAGGCTTTCAAGGGAATCAACCCAGATCTGAAAGTCTAAGCAGTGAACTTGATTTATTAAGGAGCCTGAGTACCACACGCTCTCCAAAGGACGTAGGAAGGGTGGAAACCCTTATGTCGATATCCTGGTTCCCCATTTTGACTTCGAGACGACCGTCCTGAGGAAGACGTTTTTCAGCAATGTCCATCTTGGCCATGACCTTGATTCTGGAAATCAGAGACGACTGCATCCATTTTGGAGGCGTCAACAGGTCATAAAGAATGCCGTCGATGCGGTATCGGACCTTGAAACTGTCTTGATAAGGCTCAATATGTATATCACTTGCCTTTGCCTTTATCGATTGTGAAATAATATGATTCACGAGCTTGATGATCGGTGCGTCACTGGTGTCATCCAAAAGGTCGGCTGTTTTTTCGATTTCACTGATTATCGCGCTGCCGTCTTCTTCCATATTCCGGACAAGCTGCTGTGCCGAATCCCTGGTTTGATCATACGCCGTGCTGATTACGGAAAGAATCGCATCTTTGGCAGCAAAAACAACCTCAAAATCACCGGGCTGGAGAATCCTTAAAAGGTCATCCAAGGCCTGGAAGCAGGCAGGACCATTTATGGCAATAAGATAATCATCTGAAGGTGTGGAATTGTTTGCATCTTTTTGATCCGAATTATTTTCAAGGTCGGATGAGGCGTTGTTTTTTTCCAAAGGGACCATCAGATATTTTTTCAGGAACTGAATCGGGACGTGCTTTGTAAAATCGTTTCTTATATCATCAACCGAAAGTTTCGGCAAAAAAGGAATGTCATACTGAATACTCAATGCCTCAAGAAGCTGCGTCTCGGTAATAATTTTCTTTTTAACAAGTATCTCTCCAATACCTGTGTTCTGTTCCTTTTTGAGTTTTTTAGCATCACTATAATCTTCTTTTGAAATGCCGAAGTTTTCTTTAAGTATCTGTGAAAGATGTTTTTTCATGGTTTTATGGGTTCAATCAGCTAAAACAGCTTATGATTGAGGGGTGGATATGTCCTTATTTTCTTTGTACATTTTGATGCTGCCTTTTTCGATA
>JAFDHS010000067.1 GCA_019308655.1 Deltaproteobacteria bacterium | reverse complement strand
TTGTCCCTGTTAAGGGTTTTATGAAAAGTAATAGCGCTAAAGGGACATACCATTGCGCACATTCCACAGGATATACATTCATCTTCCTTTACAAGAACGGAACCCGATTCTTCATCCCGATAGATTGCTCCTGTTGGACAAATCTGCCGGCAAGGAGCAGGATCACAATGTCGGCAGCGATTTGGAAATGTCATAAAATCTATCCCCAAACCGACTTTTATTCTAGGCTGAGGTTGTGGAGTATCCTGTAAGACAGACATCAAGTCTTTCTTTTGAGAATGCTCTATCGCACAAGCAATCTCACAGTGTCTGCACCCTACGCATTTTTCCACATCGACAAAAACGGTTTTCATGAAAAACTCCTTGTTAATTAATACTCAATTTCTATTTTGGAACTGCCCCAAAAATAAGAAAGTAGCTACAAAAAAACACTTTCCCTTTGATGATCAGGTTTTTAGAACAGAGAAAAAAGATTCAAAAATAAAAAAACCGAATCGCCTTGAGCAGGCAACCCGGCTATCTGCCTTTGCAGACCCGTAGCTTTCCGTCTTCACCTCGCTATAGGTTTGGCTTTGTCAAATCTTGGCTGATTCTATTTTGAAAGTAATATAAATGCCGATTTAGGCATTAGGGACTCGGAAAGAATAAATTATTCAATTTATTCTTTCCGAGTCCCTTAAATCTCTAAAAAAAATCAGGTCACAAATTTTGCTTGGCGAGCAAAATATCAGGCTTGTTCGCAGAAAAATTCTCTTTAATAGGGATGAAACTCTCGAACCCGGTATTTGCCATCCTCGTTAAAATATTTATGGTATTCGGTGATTATGAATTTGCCTGTGAACTGATTGACGAAAGGAAGACCGGCCTTGGCCCAGCCCACTATGCCGTCGTTATAAAAATAAACGTTTTTGTACCCATATTTGTAAAGAAAACCGGCGACATAGATACCTCGACGCTGGGTCCGGCAAAAAATATAGATTTCGGCGTTGGGGTCTTTGATTTTTTTGGGTATGGTGTACATATGCCCCGCATGAATGTGATCTGTACCCTCAATGTGGAAAGCATAAAATTCGGAATGACTTCTTACATCTATCAGGTAAGCATTTCGTTTGCCGGTCGTAACCTCTTCCCATACCTTTTTAAACTGGTCCACACCAATGATTTTGTCTTTTGGAATAATATCATGGAACTCTTTGGTCCATAACGCTTTCTCCTTTTGTTTCAGGTCCTGGGCTGAGACAAAATGAGCCGTTCCGCTGACTAAGAATACCGTAATCAATACTGCCAACAACTTTTTCACGTTTTTCTCTCCTTTAAAAAAGTTAAGATTTACTTCTCGACTGAAGAAACAAATTTCCGACTAAATGTATCTTGAAACCTTTTAACAGGTTAACATCCCTCGTCGTCCACAATCCTGAAAGCGGGTATGGGTAACTGAACCGGCAGGCTCTCTTCCGTGGTCTTCTTATCTGTTTGGCGGGGAGGCATGGATGGTGTTTCCGAATCTAAAGTCGCGGTCTCTTCCGGAGGAGGTGCTGTGGAGGTAACAACACGACCGTGATTTTTGAACTGTTCAGCTACGGTGTAGATCATAGACAAATCATAATATGACCAGGCTTTTGAGGAGGCGGGGTCGGCCTGAATAGCCTGGCGAAAGTGTTCCTTAGCTTCTCCATAACGGGCCCTGCTGAAAGACTCTTTTCCTTTTCGTATCAGAAAGGCGCAGCGATCCGTATCCTGGTGACCTTTTTCATCTGCTGCGGCTTTCTGAATAAGACCTGTATTCATACCCATTACAATACCTGCCATAATGGAGAGCATTACAAAAACAATCTTCCTGATTTTCACTTTTTTAAACCTCCTACCACCAGCTAATCACCTTGTGGGAAGAAAAGATAAGTTCCACCAAACGATCATAATCGACCTCGTTCCGATACAGTTCAAAACAGATGGTCTCATTTCCTTCAGACAGGATTTCCGACAACTTGAGGACTTCCGGCGTGGGCTTGGAACGAAAGATATGTAAGCGCTTCATGAAGGCCCCCCTAAAACGAAATAATGTGATCCATCTCTCTTAATTTATTGGCCAATTGTTCGATGGTTATAGGTTTAAATCCGTGCTTTTTTATGTTGGCCTGAACATTGGAATAGATTTCACCTTCCATCTCTACGAGCCAATCCAGATTTTCCCGATATTCATCGGTCATATCAACCTCATGGTCCAGCACCACCATTATCACATCGTTATTTTCAATTATTAAACCAAGGCTGGAACGTAATCCTTCACTCTGTTCTTCCCTGGTCTTGACAAGAAAGGCTGTTTTTTTCATATTTCTTCCTAAAGAACCAAATACCGGTCACACACTTCAAGCATTTCTCCGTGCCGGGCCTGTGTGGCAAAGCCGGTTTCGTCCATTCCGGGTACCTGTTTGTCTTTCAATCCGCAAGCCTCAAAACTAACGTTGCAGACAGAATAAGAAGCATGACCGACCAATTCGCAAAACTCAGGTTCCTGAGTGAGTAAAACACCCTTGTGAGTAAAGAAAATAAGAACCTCTTTGCCGGCCCTTTCCGCAGCTTTGGTAATTTCGATGAGATGCCTGAGATGCCGATCGGAAGAGACGAAAATGCCGAGTTTTTCTGCCATAAATTTCCTCATCTAAAAAATATTCAGGCTGAATTATTTTTTCTGGACGTAAAAACGCAAAAACCCTTCGTCTTCCTTATCTCCCAAATATTGGTGCCCCATCCGGCTGGCCCAGCCAGGCAGATCATTTCGGGATCCCGGATCAGTGCCCAAGATCTCCAGAATCTGGCCGGAAGCAAGTTTTTCTATGGCTTTTTTCGTCTTCAAAAGAGGCATCGGGCAACTAAGACCTCTGGCGTCCAAAGTTTCATCAGCTTTGATTTCATTCATAAAAAATCTCCTTATACCTAATTTAATTTTTGTGCTTTGATGTCTTGGTGGCTGAGTAAGTACAAATAGTTAAGTTTACATCAGAGTGAATTTATTTGTTTCTTCATTCCAGGAAAGAATTACATGCCAGAGAAGAAGAATAAAAGCGATAAGAAAAAGAGAACCACCCCATCCAAAAATATCAGGAAGGAAAATTGAGGAACCCAGTTTGCTCCGCCATCCATGATTCCGTAAGAGCGCCGTTATGATCGAATTTGAAGTCGCAAAGGAAAAAAGGGCTATCCAGAGTTTGAGCTGTCCCTCAGCCGCTCGCCAAAGCGTTCCGCTTCCGCATCCTCCCGCAATGACCATCCCGATTCCAAAGAAAAATCCCCCGGCCATGGCACCCCACCAGAAGGTTGGAACAACATAGGCGAATTCACTCCTGAATCCGTTCCACTTAAGTATTGCCGCTCCGATGGAACCGATGATGATACTTACGGCAACCGCTTTGGTCATGGTAGCTTCACCGGTCATGAAGGGGTCACGGAAGGCCCGCACAAAACAGAAGCGGCAGCGTTGGATAATAATACCAAAAGCGGTTCCAAACAGCAGAAGTCCCCCCAATTCGGTATAAGCAAGGCTGCTGTATAAATATGCCCAGGCGATCAAAGCGATAAAAACCGTAAATCCGACATAGGGCTGAAGACGCTTCCAGTCAAATCGCTTTTCTGTTTTTTCTGCTGAAAAAAAACCTGTTGTTTCAGGCGGAAATTTTTCCAGTTCCCAAAGAAGGTAGCGAAGCCCGATATAGGAACCGATGATTAATCCGGCCATCATGGGGAACCCATTGGCTGAAAGATTGATCAGGGGGGAATAGAATGCGCCCACATTACAGCCGATGGCCAGAGAAGAGCCTGCCCCCATAAGCAACCCTCCGGCAAAACCTTTAATCATTTCGATTTTTGGGGGAATACGCAAGGCAAACTCTTTAGCTGCAAGGGCGGAAGCGAATGCCCCCATGATAAGCCCGATGTCCATTATGGATGAAGAATAAAAAAAGGGATTGTTTGGTTTTTCGGGAAAAACGCCGATGAGATAAAAAAGCCAGTCAGCCCAATTGCGGATTCCTCCGACAATCCCCCAGGGACGCGACCAGGCCAGTATCAGAATAGAAAGCAACCCTAACAGAATTCCCCCTGTCAGGGGAGACCATTGTTGATTAAACAACGAGCGATAGTTTTCTTTTAGCTTTTTGTTTAAGACGCCGGATTCATCCATGAAAGAAACCCACTATGTTTGCTTTATGATAGAAAAAATTCAATAGATCGGGCTTTCAATTTTATTTGGCGATGATAATATCTTGATTTTCATATCATATCATGTGAATAATTATCAACTCAAAAACACCGAAAAAGACCCAAAAGTACCCAAAAGTACCAAAACAAAGCCCTCAGAATCAAATTTCTAAGTAAAGCAGATTGTTTATTATCCGCTCATAAATTTTACCAACATTTTGAAATAATGTTCGACCATGAGACAACGTTTTAGCTCAAACATGAACCTCAAGTTTAAAGGGCTTTTTTAAACCTACCATCCTTTCTGACTCGCCAGAAATGATACATAATCAGAATAAAAGAGAGCCCCGGTCCTCCCAGACAGTGAAAAATATAGAATCGAAGCAGACCCGGTTCCGCCATTTGAGACCCGCCGAACAAAATTTTCTGCAAAGCCGGACCCATTAAAGGAATTTGACCAAGGAGCTGAGATATGACCTGAGCCGCCCGGAAACTTCGGGAATCCCAGCGAAGTACATAACCGGAAAAATCGAGCCCCAGCGTCAAAACCATAAGTACCAAACCGATCAACCAGTTGAAATGTCGGGGGGGCAGATAGGCCCCGGCTGCAACTATCCGCACGGTGTGAAGCAAAACGGCAATCACCATAAGCTGCCCGGCCCAGAAATGAAATGATCGAATGAGTCGGCCAAAGGGTATGACCTGGTCCAAATCATGAAGTCCGGCTATAGCACCGTCGGGGGTAGGTATATAGTAGACTGAGAGGAGCAGTCCCGTCATACAAAGCATAATGAAAAGGAAAAAAGCCGCACCCCCGAGACAAAAACTGGAACTGATCCGGATGCGCTCCTCCGGCAAACGAGCCGGATGAATATGATCGATAAAGGATTTTTGCTTCATGGCTTAAACCTGTGGCCGGGTGGTACTGCTTTTTTCGGATAGACCACCAGGTTTCCGTGGGGATCCAAATTCAGCATGGCAAGAGCCATGGGCTTTTCAGCCGGGCCGTTTAAAAGCCGTCCTTCACAATCAAAGCGGCTGCCGTGGCAAGGGCAGACAAATACCCTGCCTTCAGATTCAAACAAGGGTTTGCAGCCTAAATGGGGACAAATGGTCGTTACCGCCCAAAACCCTGCCTGATCACGGAAAAGGGCTACCTTGCCCCGGGTGACTGTCGTATCGACCGGATATTTTTCAGGCGGGCCAAAATGAACCGGTTCCAAACCGGGATCGTTTTGGGAGTAGGAAAGGAAGCGACCGATTATCCAGGCCATACCGGTAAAAGCAAACCCTAAGAGGCTCCATCCCAAAGTTACAAAAAACTTTCGGCGTCCAGGCAATAGCTGGGAGAGCTTGCTTTTATTTTTCATAGATATATGCTAATTATTCAGCTAACTTTTATCTTGCCACAGATTAAGCGTCTGCTTTAAATGAAAAAAATATGTCAAAACAAAAAAAGAGATACAACTGCCATCCCATCGGGACCTAAAAGACGCGTTACCAGCCGGGAGCTCTTTGTTCGGGAACTTTTGGGTGCTATGGTGTTGACCGTGGTCCTCATGGCTTTATCTGTGTTTTTGCCTGTTTTTTATCAGGGGGACAATTCAGAGAATACGGTCACCGCTCCCTGGTTATTTATCTGGGTCCAGGAGTTGCTTCGTTATTTTCCACCGCTTTCAGGAGGAGTTATCATCCCGTTGGGTATCCTGGGGGGCATGGCCGCTTTACCCTGG
>JAFDHS010000066.1 GCA_019308655.1 Deltaproteobacteria bacterium | reverse complement strand
GGGCATCTTGTCATTTGACGGCACAAAATACAAATTTAAATTTAAATTCCATTAATTGTAAAATACCAACCCTTTCATTAGACGGCACATGGAAAGAAAATTCAGGCGGTACCCCTCAGTTCGATGGCTCTTTTAGAATAAAATCAGGTCGGGTTTATGATCGGAAAACAAAAGCTCAATTGCGTGGTATCAACATGCTGCTTCCCGTCAAATGGCCGGTTGGCAGGACGGCTTCAAGAGGAAACATTTCCGTAAAAACAATCCAATGGGAAAACCGTGATATCGGTTCAATCAAAGGGTCTATGCAACAGAAAGGACCGGAATTGGTTTTCAACGCAAAGCTTGAGAATACCCTTTTCCCTGGAGTTTCAATAACATCTTCGGGAGAATTAAAAATAGTTTCAGACCCAAATCCCGAAACGCGGATTCGTTATAATATTTCAAATGATTTATCTGCGCCTGATATTGATTGGGGTCAAATTCTGCCCCAGGCAAAGGGAATTAAAACCCAGGGAAAATTCAGTATTGCCGGTATTGTCGAAGCAGGTGCAAACGGAATCAGGCATTCTTTAAAAGCAGATGTTATCAACACGCAAATCCGTCAAAAAGATGCTGATTTTAGTCTTGAAGGCATGAATATGGAACTGTTTATATCGGATGTACCGAACCTGAAGAGCGCCCCTGCACAGAAACTAACTTTTAAGAAAGCCTCTTTCGGTAATCTTGATTTAACCCATGGCAGCTTTAATTTTCAGATTGAAAATAAGCAATCCATTTTCATTGAAAAAAGCAGTTTCAACTGGTGCGAAGGCAACGTGAATACCCAGTCCTTCCGTCTGTTGCCGGGCATAGCGGATTACGACATCATTTTACACTGCGACCGGCTGAACCTCGCCATGCTTCTGGAACAACTGGGGGTAGGCATTGCAGCTGGAAAAGGAACGGTTAACGGCAAAATACCCCTTCGTTTTCAAAACGGAAAATTAAGTTTTGATGATGCTTTTCTCTACTCAACACCCGGTGCCGGCGGTAAAATTTATTTAACAGGCACGGAAATTCTTACCACAGGTATCCCTTCAAATACCCCCCAATACGCTCAGATTGAATTGGTCAGAGAGGCATTGAAGGATTTTGACTATGAATGGGCAAAGGTCAAGCTGTTGACTGAGGATGAAAACCTGCTGCTGAAAATTCAATTTGACGGCAAGCCCGCCACGGCCCTGCCGTTTGTTTACAAAAAGGAATTCGGCGGGTTCGTCCGGGCCGAAGCAGGGATCAAGGGATCGGTTTTTAAAGGAATTCGCTTAGATATCAATTTGCACCTTCCCCTTGATAAAATTATGCAGTATAAGAATGTTTACAGATTATTTTTCTAAGAACCTGTTTAAAAAGTTACGACAATTTGAACCGCTCTCACGGTTTTGCAGCGGATTCATCAGGTTTTAAACAGGCTCTAACACAGGGAGCAGCATTATGACTAAACTTGCAATTGCCTTACTTGGGGCGGCGTTTTTTTTATTTGCAACAGCATGCAACACACGGCATGCAGTTGAAGTGCAGCCCGTTGAAATCAAGCCGATTCACATCACCATCGATGTGAATGTCAGAGTCGAAAAAGCGCTGGAGGATTTTTTCAGCGATATCGATGAAGCAGAAGAAGAGAGCGGCAAAAGCCCGACAAACGCAGAATAAGATCCGTATATTTTTATGATCCGTACGAAAAGAATCAAGATATGGAGGTGAACTATGAAAAATAAAATTTGGGGAATACTGCTTATACTCTGCCTTTTGGGAATAAGTTCGACATATTCAGCCGCTTTTGCCGCAAATTTAAAAGAACGGTTCAAAGCCCGCCTGCCGATTATAAAGGTTCTCAAACAAAAACATATCGTCGGTGAAAACAATAAAGGTTTTCTGGAATTTATTACCAATAAAAAAGAAAAAAAAGACGTGGTCGATGCTGAAAACAGTGATCGCGGTAAAGTATACGCTTCAATCGCCAAGCGAGAAGGTACGACAATGGAAGTCGTGGGCGTACATCGGGCGGCCCAGATAGAAAAAAAAGCTGATCCGGGTGAATGGCTTCAGGATGCAAGGGGAAGATGGTATCAGAAAAGATAAAATTTTTCCTTAATCCCGACCCACCCATTCGCTAAGGTCGGCTGGAATAGAATCCGTATCCAGTGTGTCCCATTCGTCCCATCCGGTCATTTGCTTGTAAACATCATCGGCGGCTGCATTTACCGAAGGATACGATCCAAGCTGTATGTTATCGATCCACAGATCAAACCGTCCTGATGTGTTGCGGATAATTTTAAACATGCCGATATTTGTCTGATAATACCACATAGGCTATATTCTGTTCCTTTCTTCTTACTCATTCTTACCCATTGGCAGGAATGATGAGAAATTCCTGCTTCACAGAGGATGCCCGAAGCAACTGCTTAGGTCTTACTGTCTCTCCACAAGCTGTCACCGTAGAACCTACGGCCAGTTTGTTAATATTATTTTTCTTATGCACAAAATATCAGCTTGGTTCTCGCTATTATATTTATGTGCAAAATGAATAATTATGACTATGCTTGACTAAGAAATCAGCTACAGTTTAAAGCTCCTTGTTGACCGTTTAGAAAATATCCCGATGGAAGCAGTAGCTTTCTTATAACCCCTTTTTCTCAAAAAATCTAAACAAAAAGAACAAAAAAACCGCAAAACCGATAAAATCAATAACATGCCGGAAAGAGCCCCTGCAATATAAGGGTTCCAGGTTTTTTTGTTCATAAGCCATCCTTTTATTATCATTTTCATATATTTTTTATTAAAATTATCTCTTGACAATCTTAACAGTATACAATAACGTAAAAGTTATTCAAGGTGTTATTTTAGCTTAATAGGAAATCCCGTGAGAATCGGGAGCGGTCCCGCCGCTGTAATCGGGGACGAATTCTGCAACATGCCACTACCGGGTTTAGCCTGATGGGAAGGTGCAGATATTAGATTGATCCGAAAGTCAGAAGACCTGCCTTGATAACAAATAGCCTTCTCTCTGCGGAGTTACAGGGATTTCGGCAATTGTGACATAAAATACAAGGGTCAAGAAACTGGGTGCAACCCTTCATGCTTTTTAAGCTTGAAGGGTTTTTGTTTTTTGGTTCTCTGATACCGGCAGAGGGCTGTATGCAAAGTAAAAAGGAGGGCGACTTCTTGGCAGGAGTATTTTTCCCGGTCTCCTGTCTCCGGACCGGGGGAAATTCCCCTCCTTTGCACCCCTAAACCCATGTTTATTATTTAATCAATTTATTTCAACCCCACCCCCAGATCCTTCCCCCATCGAGGGGAGAGACAACTCAAATAAAGTCTCTTCCCTTGATGGGAGTGGGAGATCCATAAATCCGTTGAGTATAATTCGCAGGAGTATCCCTTGTGGGTACCCAAAACGGAACTACAGAAGAATTGGGTCAACCACAAGGAATTTATCCCTACGGTGGGCGGCTATTCATCCTCAAGAACTCGTGCAATTTTCTCCCCGCAGGTTGTACAGATTCCACTTAAAACCAAACAGGGACCGACAATTTCACCGTGAACTCTTCCAATTGATCTTGTTCTGCAACAATGTGAACACCAGACTGTGTTTAACACTCGCATTTTATTTTCAGAAGCTATCATTTCCCATCTTCTCTCTGCTTCCACGGATTCAAACTGCAATCTTTCAATCCCCTTGATTTTTTATTGGTTCAAGATTTTTTGCCGGGGCGTCAATTTTGAAAAATACCCCCCTCCCCTTGTCTCCTCATGGGGAGGAATCCTTCAATTAAATCCCCTCTTTGAAAGAAGGTGCAACACACAAATGTAAGAGAAAAAATACCATAATCAGAATTACGCAGTCAGGCTCGTATTTGCCTTGACAACAGCCTTACAGAGGCTTAGGATCGCAGCCCAAATGGTTGTTTTCAAACAAAACGTCTTCAAAATTTAATATTTGTTAAGGCTAATGTCCCATGCCCCCTATTATTACGATTGTTGGAAAATCCGAATCAGGCAAAACCACTCTGATAGAACGACTCATCCCCGAGCTAAAAAACCGGGGCTACAAAATAGGTACGACCAAACACGCTTCTCACGGATTTGATATTGATAAAAAAGGCAAGGACAGCCAGCGGCATAAGCAAGCCGGAGCAGATATGGTCATCGTTGCATCTCCTGGTAAAATCGCAATGGTAAAGGATGAAGATTGTGAAACATTGGACTGTCTTGAAAAATATTTCCATGACATGGATCTTGTTATCGCCGAAGGCTACAAGAAGGAAGACAGACCAAGAATAGAGGTCTTTCGCTCAACACGACACAAGATGCCTCTTTGCCCGGATCATAAAAACCTTGTCGCCTTTGTGACGGACAAAGGAATAGACCTTAAAGTTCCTGTGTTCGGTCTGGAAGAAATTCAAAGGCTGGCAGGATTTATTGAAAAAAAATATTTAGCTAAAGTCCTTCCGGCGTAAAAGCAACCACCTCATCAATCTTTGTTGTATTGGCAAATATCATAACCAGCCGATCGATACCCAGCGCATTGCCTGAAGCATTCGGCATAAACCTGAGCGACTCCAGAAACTTTTCCGGCATCGGATAGGTTTCTTTTCCGGATAGCCGGCGGTAATTTTCTTCCTCTTTAAACCGCTCTCTTTGTTCATTAGGATTGGTAAGTTCGGTAAAGCCGTTGCAAAGCTCAAGTCCCGCCATATACAGCTCAAATCGTTCAGCAACCGAGTCATCATCGGCTTTCAGGCTGGCAAGTGCCCCTCTTTGAGCCGGATAATCATACAGAAAAAGCGGTTTGCCGCACCCGAGACGGGGTTCTATTTCATATGCCATCACTTCGTCAAATTTGTCTCGTTCCAGCGCCTCTTCCATGGGCATTGAACCATATTTTTCAAATGCAGTTGCTACCGTCATCTTGTCCCACGGTTTTTTCAAGTCAATTTTATAGGCCTTGTCCTCCGAGACATGATAAAAAACAGACGTTTCAAAGCCGGTATAGCGAGCCGTAAACCCTATCAGGTCTTCACACTGATTCATCAAATCAACATAATCGGTTTTTGCCGTGTACCATTCAAGCATGGTGAATTCGGGAAGGTGCTTATTGCCTCTTTCACCTTGCCGGAAACATCTGCAAATCTGGAATATACGGGGATATCCTTTGGCAAGAAGCCTTTTCATGCATAATTCCGGCGAGGTGTGCAAAAACCAGTCGCCGGAGGCCGGTGCATCAATGTGCATTTCAGGGGCCGGCGCCGGAATCCGGGTCGGCGTTTCTACTTCAAGATAGTCAAGATCAATGAAAAACCCCCGAATGGCTTCGAGAATCCGTGATCTTAACCTTAGATTTCTCTTCATGGTTGATTTTCTCACGATTTGATAATCTTCAACGTATGTGTCTCCCGCAATTTTTTCCACAGTTCATTAATGATGATCGAATACGCCTCATCTTCATTAAGACCATCATTTCCGGACAAGAGCCGGCAAGATTCCATCAATTCCCTGTTTTCAGCGCATAAGCCATATGTATTACTTATGTATGGGCCCAATGTCAAATCCAGAGAATCAAGATTCCCCTCAGCCATATTGGCTATCATAACCCTATCTTTCAGCGGTACTTCAGAAACGAGCCTGCGAACAGCCTCATCAACCGTTTTCGGCAAGTTCACTGCCGGGGATAAGGTCTGTATCTTTGCAGATGATTTGTTGTGTGTCAGGCTCAGGAGAAAAACGCTTTTCAGAATACCCATGGTTGATTTGTATATTTGACGATCTTCACTCTCCCGGGGTCCTGCGACATTAAGCACCTCAATGTTGTTTTCCATAACCCAGGCGTTGATCTCGACAACGGCTTCAAATTCAATGGTCTGATTAAGATCTATGTGAATACAAGGACGGTTATGTTTATTTGAAAGGTTTTGTGTCAGGGCTGATCCGCCGGTCAATTTGCCACGGGAGATTA
>JAFDHS010000065.1 GCA_019308655.1 Deltaproteobacteria bacterium | reverse complement strand
GATGGAAAGCCTGAAACCAATCAGGGTTGATAAAGATGAAGACAGGGGAAAAACAGGGGCGATACCCATGCTTTCATGCCTGTGGGACGGCCCCGTAAATAAGGAAGCGTATGTTGCCGACCTGGTTGACGAACTTGAGCAAAAAAAGTTTAATCAGGCAAAAGCATCCATCCGCAGACTTGCAGAAGCTGTTTATCCCCAGGACCCCACGGCGGCAAGGTCCCATATCCTTGAGATTATCTGGAACATGACGAACCAGGAGATGATTTCGGATTATCAATTTCAAACCATGGTGAGAGATCTTTTATCAAAAGATTATGCCGCCATTCTGTTCGCCAAGACAAGGCTTTTGAATTTTATGGACCCTTTTTCAGCCGTTGGGATATACCTCTCTGTTTTAGAAAATGACTTCTCCGATTCAAAGCAAAGAGATATCGCACGTTCCATAATCATGGAATATGCCGTGGAAAATGTGTATGAGAAACGTATAAATCTG
Source organism: Deltaproteobacteria bacterium (assembly GCA_019308655.1). Classification (GTDB taxonomy): domain Bacteria; phylum Desulfobacterota; class Desulfobacteria; order Desulfobacterales; family JAFDHS01; genus JAFDHS01. The sequence goes on along the minus strand of JAFDHS010000065.1, from coordinate 5,831 downwards.
AAACGTTACAGCCACGGTATGGGATTTCAACGATACAAGGGCCTTATGGGGATAACGTCTGACGATAACGAAATGATGTTGATCGATATGGCTCTGGAAAGCATCAGGCTCGATCCGTACCACAAAAAGGGATACGAACTCCTTTCAACACTGCCCCGGCTCTCACGGCCCGCTAAGAACAAAGTTGAAACAATCCTTGCTTCCATGGCCGAATCCTTTCCGGATGATCCATATCCCTGCCTTGAACTGGCATCCCTGTATTATGAAAAAAATGCCTTCCGGAAAGCGGAAAATATTCTTTCGGAAGCTATGAAACGGGCACCCCATGACAACAGGGTCATTGACCGGCATGCGCTTTCTCTGCTGATATCCGGGGACAAGAATATTAAGCGGGGCAACCCCCATCTGGTTATACGGGATATTGAAAAAGCTGAAAAAATAGGCAGTAAAAAAGTTGCTCCTTTTATCATCGAAAAGCTGATTTTATTTCAACTTCTTACCCATAAAAAAGATGCCAAAAAACTTATAGAAGATGAACTTAGAGATCTTTCTCCGACCCGGCAATTGAGAATACTGGCGTTTCTTATCCTGGACATAAAAATGCGGGACATGGATTCAAAAAAAAAGAGCTTAAAAACTATCGAAAAAATTTTTAACAACAGATTAAAAAAGGCAAAAGAATTCTCATCATCCGACATTATGAAACTCCTTATGCCCCTGGAGAAAGAATATTTGTCAATTTTACCTTCCAGGGAAATCGCCCCGGTTTTTTTCAAAAACAGTACCAATATTCTCAAGAGCTTTAATGATTCAGAGATCATACCTCTTTTTGATCTTATCTTTGCGCCGGATTCGTTTCATGTGATAAAGAAAGAGATTAAACGCAGAATAAAAAAATCAGCATCAAATCAGCGTCTGATTTTGGACTTCTATCTTGTTGCCATACAACATATAACAGGAGAATTCATTGATTTTGATCTGTTTAACGATCTCATCGATCAGGCTGAAGGTCCCGTGAAGGAAGAACTCAGAGTGATCTCAAGAAGGCTCTCAAAACATGCGGCAGGCCCTTTGAAAGATGCACTTGAAAGATTTGACTTTGATATGTTTGGCGGCGGATATTTCGATGATGATCTGTTTGACGATGAATATGATGATTATGATGACGACTATGATGACGATATTTTCCCTGTCGAAGGTCCGGGAGAAGGGGCGGAAACCTTTTTTGAAATGCTGGACATTTTAAGGTCCGATCCGGATTTGATGGATACGGGGGTTGAGGAGGGTATTTTAGAAAAATGGGTTGAAGGACTTGAATCATTTGTCGATGGTTCAGGTTTTCGCGGTGCACCTGACTATGTCATAAAAAGTCTAAGGCAACTGCTCAGATCCAATCCGGAATCACGTTCTGAATTAGACATGTTGGGCAAATTAATTGATCCCAAAAAATTTCCCCAACTCTCCCATGAAGCCCGGATTTTTTTATACGGCAAGAAAAAAAGATGAATGATTTTTTGTAAGTTAGAACGAACCCCCAATTTTCACAACAGGAGATTTTATGCTCACATATTATCTTTGTCTGGATCTTTCACTTGATGCGTCAAATGAAGAAATCAGGAATAGCTACATTCAGTTGGTAAAAAAACATACACCTGAAAAAGATCCGGCAAGATTTCAGCAAATCACGGAAGCATATGAAGCGATCAAAGATGAGCGGAGCCGCATAAAAGCAAAAATTTTTGCGGCGTTAAACGCTAAAGATTATGAGGATGCCCTTTTTTCCCTGGCAAAAGCCAAAATTTTAAAAAGACGACGGGCCGGATTGCAGGAACTGATTCAGGAGGCAAAAATATAAATGCGTTTTTTGAAAATTCCCCCATGGGCTATCGCCTTTCGTGATAAACTCTTAATTTTTATTGATAAAATCGACAAAAATCTGATACTCCCTTTGATAAAGCATCTTGTTGATTTTCTTTCAAGAAGGATAGAACCCGAGATAAAGGACGAAACTCTTTTTGACTGGAAAAAAAAAGCCCTGGATGATTTTGTATTCTGGCTTAAAGATCTTCCGGATTCTCCCCCCCCTGGAGAAGAGGCAACAATGGACGCATGCGATCTTTATACGCTTTTATCCGAATTTTCCGCATTAAGGCAGGAGATCAAGATGCAAAACAGAGAGCAGAATAAAACATTAAAGGCCCTCCATCCACTTATGGATGCATATAAAAATTCGGCAAACTTTTTTCAGGATTCGGCAAAACTTTTTCAAGAATCAGCGGATCTTTTTCAAAACAGATCCAAAGGGCTTGGCGAACTTGAAGAAAGAATAAGACGCTCCAGTGAAAAGAAAACGCTCCTGCCTTTCCTTGATATAAGAGACGCTTTACTCCGAGGACATAAGGCAAGTGTTGCCGCGGCGGAATCAAAAAGCTTTTTCAGGCGCCGTTATCAAGAAACAGAGGGTATTATAGAAGGATATGAAATGGCCATAAGACGCTTTGACCATACCCTTGCGTTGTTTGATATTCATCCCGTAAAAACCATGGGAGAACCCTTTGACCCAAAAACGATGAAGGCGGTGGATAAAGCCTCCAACCCTGAAATGGAAAAAGGAGTGGTGATAGAAGAGCGGATCAGTGGTTTTATACGTGAAGATGAAGTTCTTAAAACAGCAGAGGTTGTTGTCAACGAATAAACAAATAGGAGATGCATAAATGGAACCGGTAGTCGGCATAGATCTTGGAACTACAAATTCAGAAATTGCCTTCATTATCGACGGAAACGCAAAGGTACTAAAAGACAAGGATAACGGAATCGTTCCTTCCTGTGTGGGACTTGATAACCAGGGAAATATTATTACAGGTGTTGAAGCCAGGAACCAGGCCGCAATTGCTCCGAACCGTACCGTCCTTTCGGTAAAGAGGTCCATGGGCTCTGAAACAAAGTTTCAGATGAACGATTCAAGCTACCTGCCCCAGGAAATTTCCGCTTTTATTCTTAAAGCATTAAAGCAAAGAGCGGAAAAACTGTTAGACAAAAAGATATCAAAGGCGGTCATTACCGTTCCCGCATATTTTACGGATGCGCAGCGGCAGGCTACAAGAGATGCAGGTGCGATTGCCGGGCTCGATGTAATAAGGATTATAAATGAACCTACGGCAGCGGCCCTTGCTTATGAAAGCACCAATCCGAAGAATCAGAGAATTCTGGTTTATGACCTTGGCGGGGGAACATTTGACGTATCAATCGTCAAAATTGAACAAGGAATTGTGGAAGTCCTTTCAAGCACGGGGGATAACCATCTTGGCGGCGATGATTTTGATCAAAAGATTGTTGATCTTCTGGTGGAGCATATTGAAAAAGAACTCAAGCTTACCGTGGCCGGTGATCCCGTGGTCATGGCCAGACTGAAACATGCGGCGGAAAAAGCCAAAATCACGCTTTCCTCCGAACCCTATGCCGGAATAGAAGAAGACCATATCGGCAAAAAAGCTTTTAAAGATATTCATCTTTCTTTCGAGCTTTCCCGCACAGACTTCGATATGATGATAGAAGATGCTTTGATAAGGACAATGGAGTCGGTAAACAAGGCACTAAAGGACGCATCATCGCTCCCTTCGGCCATTGACACCATAATCCTGGTAGGAGGGTCCACAAGAATCCCTAAAATTTCCGATATGCTGGAGGAAAAATTTAACATTATTCCCCATAGTGAGATTGATCCGGATCTTTGTGTAGCCATTGGCGCCGCAATACAGGCAGGAAGGGAGATGGGCCTGGATTCTTCAAGCGTCTTGCTGGATATAACACCGTATACATTCGGCACATCGGCTGTGGACGAATTAGACGGTATCACTCACATGCACAAATTCGTTCCGCTTATTCGCCGCAATACCAAGTTGCCGGCAAACAAAAGTGAAGCATTCTATACCATGGTAGACGACCAGGAAAAGGTTGAAATAAAGATCTTCCAGGGAGAAAATCCGGATGCTCTTGATAACATCCTGTTAGGCAAGTATATTTTTAATTTAACAAGGGCGCCGGCGGGAAGCGTTATCATCCTTAACTTTGATCTGGATCTGAATGGAATACTGAAAATTCAGGCTGTTGAAAAGAAAACAGGCAAAAAGATTAACGCGGTTATCGAAAATGCCTTTTCCCGATTTACAGACCTGGAATTATCTGCCTCAAAAGAGCGAATTGAGTCAGAATGGGGCAGCCCGGAAGGCGTTGCAGAAGAATCGGAAGTATCTTCGGAAACAGAGACAGAGATTGACCAGGGAATGCCGGCCGATCTGGCCGAAACAATAAAACAGGCCGAGTCACAACTTGATGCGGCCCCATCTGAGGATCGTGATGAAATTATCAATCTTATTGAAGATATCAGGGACGCCGTAAAAGAAAAAGATCTTGATAAGGCCGGCAAGTTACGGGAAGAACTGGAGGATATCCTGTTTTATCTTGAATAAAAATTTTTGCGCGCTTGGTGGTTATTTTTTTACCGCCAAGAACGCAAAAAAACGCAACGGATTAAAATTATTATGGAACGATGTCCTGCGTGCAATGCCAAATATATAGGAAAAAGGGTGTGCCACAGATGCAAAACCGACCTCGGTATTCTGATCGATATAGAAGAAAAGGCCGAATTTCACAGAGAAAAAGCCCTTTTTGCCTTTGTTTCAAATGACTTTGAGCAGATGTTCTTTCATGCAAGGCGTTCCTGCTCTTTGCGTCGCACCCCGGACGCCGTCAGGCTTCTGGCATGCGCCGCCCTTGTCGTAAATCAATTCAATCTTGCGCTTTTTCTGTGGAGCAGTCTGCGGAAAAGCCGATAAAAAATCATAAAAACCGGGCTGCGTTTTTCTGCATCTGCTCAAAATCACTTTCCGTCAATCCGGCACCACAAACAATGCGCCTTGCCATTGCACCATCAATCAAATCGCCGGGAGCATGTGCGTCCGTATCAATGACAAGTCCAGCTCCGGTTTTTCGGGCCAGACGTGCAACGTGCCCATTGGTCAGGGAATGTCCCTTTCGGGCTGATATCTCCAGAAAAACCCCTTTTTCTTTTGCCAGTAAAACTTCTTCCTCAGTGATTAAACCGGGATGGGCAAGGATATCAATGTCCGCTTTAAGTGCAGCGATATTAGTGCCGGGAGCAACGGGCTCGACAATTGTCTCTCCATGGACCACAATAATTTTCGCACCCAGAGCCCGTGCCTTTAGGACAATATCAGCAATTAAAGGGGGAGGAACATGGGTAATCTCTATCCCCGGAATGACCTTTATCTTTAAAAAGTCGTTCAGTTCTTCGGTCACGGCGACGATCCTGGGGATAATAAAATCGATATTGGATGAATCACCGTGATCGGTAAAGCCTATTGCTTTTAATCCCATATTCTCCGCACGCCTTGCAAGCTCGGAGGGGATTAAGACGCCGTCGCTGAAAATGGTATGTGTATGCAGATCAATCATTATACTCAAAGTGACCTAAAGTTTGAAGTGAGCTAAAGTTAATGAGTCGCTTCGCTCCGTCTTTTATATATAAAATTGATAGAATTCCTTAACTTTAGATCACTTTAGGCACTTTACACTTTTTTAAATTCTAAATTTTGTATTTACCAAAATCCTCAGGAGAAAGTTTTTCAAGATATTCAGCCCATTTTTTCCCTTCTTCACTTTTGTCCGCAACTTCAGGGCCTGCAGCCACCATTTCAGATTTTTTAATAACCTTTTCCTCTACATATATGGGAGCCTTAAATCGAAGGGCTAATGAAATCGCATCACTGGGCCGGGCATCCAGAATGAACTCCTTGTCACCGGAAGTACAA
>JAFDHS010000064.1 GCA_019308655.1 Deltaproteobacteria bacterium | reverse complement strand
CTCTGAATGACCGACAAAAAGATATCCTCCGGGTTCCAGAAAATCCCAGAAACGATTAATTAGTCTTTGCTGGGTAGGTCTATCAAAATAGATCATCACATTGCGGCAAAAAATTACGTTAAACGGACCTTTCATGGGCCAGGAATCCATCAGATTCAGCCAGGCGGGTCGAACCATTGTCCTGATAGTATCTTTTACCTGATAATTGCAAGGCAACGAGCCATTTCGAATCTTAACGAAATATTTTTGCAAAAAAGACGCCGGAAGGCCTTGAACTGCTTGTTCTTTGTAGATACCCTTACATGCATTTTCAAGCATTTTTGTCGATATGTCCGTGGCCAGAATAAGAACGTCCTTGTTATCGATATCCAGCATCTTCTCCCTTAGCAGAATTGCCAGGGAAAAAGGTTCCTCACCGGAAGAACATGCCGCACTCCAAAATCTCATTCGTCGGCACTTAAGTTCCGGCAATATCTTTTTACTTAAAAAGTTAAAATGCTCCTGCTCACGAAAAAAACCGGTCTTATTTGTTGTCATGACGTCAATCATGAAGCCCAGTTCATGTCTGCCATTATCGGTTTCAATGAATTCCAGGTATTCTTCAAAGCCTGAGATTCCCAGCGCTCGAAGCCGTTTTATAAGGCGGGCTCTGACCAGCGCCTGTTTGCCTTCTTTGAGATTGATCCCGCAAAAATGATAGACTAATTGACTAACTTTTTTAAACTGCTTCTCGCTCAGCTCAATTGATGTTAAAGTCATGCCTTCCCTTTTATCCGCTTACCTCTTCTCTATTCTCCGCATTTGCCAATTTTACCAGCCCGCCGACATCAAGAATTAAACCGACTCGACCATTGGGCATAACAGCTCCCCCGGAAATTCCGGGTATATCACGCATCGTCTCTCCCAGGGTCTTGATAACCACCTGCTGTCTGCCGATCAACTCATCAATAAACAGGCCTGCCTGTCGATCTTCGTCTTCAATGACGACGACCAGCTCCCTGCGGGTATCATGTTCAACTCCTTCGATATCAAACAAAGTATCTAATCGAAACAATGGAATGATTTTCCCTTGAAGGGTCAGGATTTCACCTTGATTAAGTACGGTCGAAAGATCTTTGGGCTCCGGTTTGATAGACCTGATGATTGAAGCTGTCGGAATAACGTATTTTTCACATCCCACGCGTACAACCATACCATCAATAATCGCCAGCGTCAGGGGAAGACTCATTTTAAAAACGCTTCCTTTTCCTGTCTCAGATTGGATTTCGGCCTGACCGCGCAGCGCTTCGAGATTTTTTTTCACCACATCCATCCCAACCCCCCGGCCCGACACCTCAGTGACTGCTTCAGCGGTGGAAAAGCCCGGCTCGAAAATCAGGTTAAACACCTCTCGATCGCTAAGCGACGTTCCATCATCAACAAGCCCTCGTTCACGGGCTTTTGCAAGAATCGCCTCACAGTCAAGACCCTTTCCATCGTCTTTTATTTCAATCACTACGTTGCCGGCAGAATGATAGGCGGATAACCGCACCGTCCCGCATTCGGATTTCCCTGTTTTTTTTCTGGTTTCGGGAGGTTCAATGCCATGGTCTACTGCATTGCGAACCATATGCACAAGAGGGTCATTAATAATATCTACCATGTTACGGTCAATCTCGGTATCTTCACCTTCGGTGATAAAATTAACGTTTTTGTTCACCTTACGGGCCACGTCCCTCACCAGCCGGGCCATTTTTCGGAAAGTGGATTTAAGCGGAATCATCCGCATCGACATACTTATGTCTTGTAATTCACGGACAATCTTGTTTGTATGGGTAATCTTTTTTAACAGATCATGATGGTTGCCGTTGACCACTACTTCGTCCTGAGCCACCATGGAATGCCCAATCACCAATTCTCCCACCATATCAATCAACTGGTCTAACCGTTTGATATTCACTCGAATTGATGAGTCAAACTCCTGCTTAGCGCCTTTCATTTGTTCCCCGGTTCGAAGCGCATGGGCAACATCCGTCACTGATGCGATCTCCGATTCCAGCAACTTCATGCCGATCGGGCCGTCATCCTGCCTGGATGCAAGTTTCTCAATCTGCTCTCTTTCCACTTTACCCTGAGCAACCAGAATATCCCCTGTTCGAAGCAATATATCGGTTGATTCATCAGTTTCATCTGATATGCCGGCTTTTTCCGGGTCAGCTAAAAGACCCAACAACTCGTCGTAGCCTTCAGGCTTGAAAAAAGGATTACCACCTAAAGCTTTCTGGACAGACGAAATGAGTACCTTAAACATATCAAGAGCACGAAGCGACAGATCGGCGTATCCGCCGCTGTAACGTATTTCACGGTCCCGGACACGACTTAAAAGAGATTCTGCGTAATGCCCCATTTCTGATATAAGAGAGAGATCAAGAAATGCAGCAGTCCCCTTCATGCTATGAAAAGCGCGAAAAACCGTGCCGACGGCATCCGTATCATCCGGATCAATTTCAAGTGACAACAAGGAATCTTCGGCGTTTAAGACTAGCTCATTACCTTCGGTGATGAATTCGTCCAGCAGATCCAGGTCAACATCTTCGGGCATATAATCGGTTTCCACGTTTTCGGCAGTCGGGTGTTTAGCCTGGTTGGAGATAGAATCTATAGGTGTTTTGATCTCTTCATCCATTTGATTTTCATCCATGGAATTTATGGCTTTTTCGATAAGCTTACCGATTTCATCAATGGTTAAATCGGGATCAGAAACACTCGTTTCAATAATTGTTTCAATTTTTTGTGCTGCCTGGAGGATATTGTCTCGGGAAGATACGGAATATGATTCATCGGCGGCAAAGGTGTTGAGCGCCTCCAACAAACAAGACAGGCTCGAAAAGTCATTGGATTCAAGTTGAATCAGAAAGGCAGCTGCATCATCAAGGGATAATATAGATACTTCCTCTGAAGGAACAGGGTTTATAACAGTAGTTATCTCATTTTCAGCATGGGCATTGTTCAGGGCGCTTCCAAGTGCCTGACCCGCTTCTCGAACGACTAAATCACGATCCGGACCAGCGAGCAGATACTGCTCCGCTGCAAACAATGCGTCGGATATTGCTACAACAAGGGATAAGGGGTCGGTAACGGATTTTTCCGAGATAAGAGACAACCCTTTCAGACAAAAACCGAGCAGTTTTAACAATCCGGACATATCCTCCGGAATATCTCGGATATCTCTTTCCAAATCAGTACAAATTTTTTTCCATGCATCACAATCAGTTAAACTTATCGTCTCAATATCTTCGCCAATTTTTTGCAGCGTACGAATCATTTTTTCTTCGATACTATTCATATCCGATTCCTTACTCTTATAATCTTAAACCGGGGCGTCTAAAAACCCGGTTTGGGGGCTGTATTTTTTTGATCAGTTTTTGGGCCCGGCAATATTGATCATCACACTTGCCCTGACTGGATTTATAGCAAATAAAAGATGGCCAAAAACCGAGCAAGTTAAATGGGATGTGGAGCATTTATAACTTATTTTAACAGTTAAATTTTACCGGAAAGAAGCTTCCCGCATCGATCTTTGTTTTGGATTTCACCCGTCCTGTAATAAACCGGAGTTGTAGTGATTATATTATCCAACAAAATCAATGAACCTCTAACAATATCAAGTGAGTGCATAAGTAACGCCTTATTGCTATGATTAACTTTTTTGATATTTTGTGTTAATTCTAAAAGACTTAAGCAGCAGACTTTTAATCGGATGGCGTAAGGCTCTTCCAACAATTGCGATAACTTGGTCAAGGTGAGGTCTTGGGACGAGTAGCCCAGAAAATCGGCCAGTCTTTTCAGCATATGCATTCTTTGTTCTTCCAGAATTCGAATCTTCCGGAGCAGAGGCTCTTTTTCTTTACCGGCTTCCTTCAACGCTTTAAGGTTTGAAGCTACCACAGCATTCTTCTCTTTTTTGAGAACCGAAAGTAACGCTTGATAAAGACCTGTTTCCGATTCGAGTAAGCCAATAAATTTATCTAACAATGCATTCATAAAGTTTTTCAAATAAAGAACTTGAGGGTATTTGATTTGATTGTAACCTTTTTTCGTTTTTGCAGGTGCGGATTTATCCGCAAACCGGTGTAATCTTTTGCTCTCACACCAGTTCGTTAATAAGGGATTCCTTTATCATCTTGATGGCTATTTTTTCTCCATCAACTTGATACGTTCCATTCTCGATCTGTTTTTTTATCCGGACCACCTTTTCTTCCCGGATATCCGGAACGGAATCCAAAAGATTTTTTGCCTCCTGAATCTCTCTCCCTTTTTGAGATAACACAACCGTATCTTCTTTAATAACATTCGTCGAGGCTTTTTCGGATGATGCATCCATGTTCCTTTTGCCCCTGGCATTACTGATATAGGTATCAATATTAATAGGAGGATTTTTAGCTGTGATCTCCATTATTCGAACTCCTTATTCTCTAATTATCATCCACGGCCTAAAGGACTCAAAAAAGGCGCAAACCATTATTTATCATCTCAATTCTTTATCGGCAAAAAATACAAAACCTTTAATTATTTAATTGAGGAGGAGGAGGAGGAGGAGGAGGAGGAGGAGGAAATTTCCCGAGTTTTTACGGTTCCATCAATATTTTGCTTCTCAGCATTTTCCGACACCCTGCTGAGTTGGTTGTATAAAAGGGAAGAAAGACCGATTCCTCCCTTAGACGACAGTTCTTTTGCCAGTTGAGAATCTAACATGGATGTGTAGATTTCTTCAGCCATTCCCCCGCTGATGAACCCGGACTTGGGAATGGTGGCCCGCATTTCTTTAAAAAGATGGTAAATAAAGAAAGACTCCATTTCGGAACATGCTTCCTTAAGTTGAGTACCATTTTGATTGGAAGAAGAGAGTTTATTTAATTCTAAAGAATTTTGTGATCTGTCCATCTTTTGTTTTAAATCCAAACCATTAAAGCGTATGGCTTGGAAAGAAATTTGTTCCGACATTACATTATCTCCAATTTTGCCTGTAAGGCGCCGGCTACTCTCAGAGCCTGAAATATGGAAATCAGGTCTCGAGGAGATACGCCAAGTGCATTCAAAGCTCTCACAACCTCACCGATATTCACTCCGGAATTGACTAAAAAAAGCAGCGATTTATCCTCTTTTATAGAAATATCCGTTTCCGGCGTCACTACGGTTTCGCCCTGAGAAAAAGGAAGGGGTTGAGAAACATCAGATGATTCTTTAATTTGAATACTTAAGTTTCCATGTGCAATGGCGACGGTTGAAATTCTGACGTTTTCTCCCATGACCACCGTTCCGGTTCGTTCATTAAAAACAACTTTAGCCACTGCATCCGGGGTAACGTCCAGGCTTTCCATCATAGAGACGAATCCGACAATATTCCCGTAATAATTTTCCGGCACCTTCACTTCTATGGTTCCGGCATCGGGAGTTTGAGCCAGAGGACTATTTAAAGCTGAATTGATTGCCTGAGCCACACGGGAGGCAGTCGTAAAATCAGGGCTGTTCAATGCCAGGGATATGGTTTTTTTTTGAGCAAAATTCGAAGACACCTCCTTTTCGACCAGTGCCCCGCCTGCAACGCGCCCCACCGTTGGAAAGTTTTTCTGAACACTGCCCCCGGATCCTTTAGCAGAAAATCCACCGGTACTGACAGGGCCCTGGGCAACAGCATAAACTTTGCCGTCTGCAGCCTTAAGGGGTGTGAAAAGCAATGTCCCACCTTGAAGATTGTCCGCATCTCCGATTGAGCTGACGAGAACATCAATTCTGCTGCCTGCCCTTGCAAATGGCGGCAACTCAGCGGTGATCATTACGGCAGCAACATTTTTGACATCAATATCATCAGGATCAACTGCCATTCCCATTTTTTCAAGCATTCTTGCCATGGATTGAATAGTGAATTCCGACTTTTTACCGTCACCTGTTCCATCCAGACCTACGACCAATCCATATCCAACCAACTGATTCCCACGTACACCTTTAATCTCTGCAATGTCTTTAATCCGAACCGCATGAGCATTGCT
>JAFDHS010000063.1 GCA_019308655.1 Deltaproteobacteria bacterium | reverse complement strand
ATTCATTCGAACTAAAGCTGCTAAGCATATGAAGGTAGGTATAAGCAGAACAATGCTGCTACCCGCCTCCGTTCCACTTCCTGACGGCAAATACCCCATCTGCGCATTTTATACGATTGCACCCGGTTCTATCAGCAGAGAAACTTTGCCGAAAAAACTTATAAAGAAGTTACCTCGTTATCCTGTGCCGGTATTTCTGCTTGCTCAGCTGGCTGTTCATTTGGAATATCATGGACAAGGTTTGGGGAAAATCACCTTAATAAAGGCTATTGAATATCTATGGGAAATAAATTCTCATATGAGGGCATATGCAATTATCGTCGATTGCTTAAACGAAGACGCTGAGCATTTCTATTCAAAATATGGTTTTGAAGTATTGTGCCTCCACAATGGCAGGCTACGAATGTTCCTGCCAATGACAATTGTAAGGCAATTATTTCAACAATAATCTCAGGAGAAAGAAAAGGAGGCAATTCTACGTTTGGCTTTTATAAATACATTTGATACCCAAATCCTATGAACGATGAAATTCGGCTGAGCGAGTTGGGATTAAAGTACTGAGTGTCCTTTGGCTGCTTTTAAGAGGTACTTGATGAAAAACAGATGGAATTACTACAAACTGCTGCATGTTCAGCCGGATGCTCCGGTGGAGATTATCAGGTCGAGCTATCGTACCTTGATGCTGAAGCTGAAACAGCACCCGGACATGGGTGGTGACGATTGGAACGCAGCCTTGATCAACGAGGCCTACGAGACCCTTGCCGATGCTGAAAAACGGGCCAAGTACGACAGGGAACTGTTGGGGTTTAACAAGGTAAAGGTCGCAAAGGGAGTAGAGACCCTGCAAGCGCAAGAGACAAACAGGAAAAATGAATTTAGGCGCTATCAGCACTTGAACTCGATACCCAGTTATTCCTGCCCCTTCTGCAAGACATTCTATAGCGGAGATATTCACATGGAAACCGAAAGGCTCTGCAACTACTGCAGGAGCCCGTTAAATCCGGTGGTAAAGATGCGCCTGAATACCGAACAGGGGAGGGCAGTCAAGCGGATGGCCGCGCAGCACAGCAAGATCACCTTTTACACCTCTTGGCCCCAAGACGGCTACCATGGGCATATCCAGGATCTTTCCCCGATGGGGGTGCAGATACATACCGAAGAAATGCTGCAGAAAGAGCAGTTAATAAAGATCGAAAGTGATATTCTTAATGCTACGGCTAACGTTGTTTACTGTCGCAGTCAGGACGATGGCGGGCTTCAGGGTTATGTCATCGGCGTAAAGTTTTTTACCCTCTGGTTACAGCAGGCGCTCGGCACTTTTCTATCGGTTACAGCCTGAGTTTTGTCTTTGACTGGTTTTTTGCTAATCCATAGATCATCAGGCCAGCCCTTTCAGGGGATTCCGGGGACACCTTACTTAATTATTGACAAAAACCGGAATAGTTGACTTTTATAAAATCATGGCACGAATAGCAAGAGCAGTAATGCCGGAATTCCCGGGCAAAGATTCTCTTGAAAGAAAGGCGTGTCTGGAGTAATAAGGACAGTGTAAAGTAAAAACAAAACCTCAAAGATTCTTAAAAAGATGAAAAAAACCGTTTCTTTTTCAAAAAACTCCATAAACGTTTTCTTCCATATCCTTACGGATTGCAACCTCAGGTGCCGCCACTGTTATATAAACAGAGAACAGCACGGGAAAAATACACTTCCCATAGAGACCATAGCAGCATGGTTAGGGGCCTTTGCCGACAAGACCAGGGAGGCCAATGTGATCTTTCTCGGCGGAGAACCCACGCTTCATCCGGATTTATCCCTGGCCGTAAAAAAAGCCAATTCTCTGGGTTATAAATCCATAACCATCGATACCAACGGCTACCTGTTCCATGATATCCTTTCAAAAATCAAACCCAACGAATTGGATTATATCAGTTTCAGCCTGGATGGCGCCACCCGGGAAACCAACGATATGATCCGGGGAAAAGGATCATATGATAAATGTACCGCAGGCATAAAAAAAGCAAATTCAAAGGGATTTAACACCAGCCTGATTTACACCGTAAGCACGGAGAATATTCATGAACTGGAGATGATGACGCCGCTCTTAAAGGATTTGGGGATCGACCGGTTTTTCATTCAGGTTGTCGGTATCCGGGGGAAATCAGCTGAAACCGATCAGAACATACGCCAGGTTTCAAGACAAGAGTGGTTGAACACAATTCCGGCCGCAGCGGAAAAAGTTGCCGATCTGGGCATAACCGTTACCTATCCCAAGGTCTTTTTAGGCCCGGAAGAAACCTTTGAGTGTGCCGGTCTGGTTGCGGATAATTATTTTATATTTCCCAACGGCAGGGTCTATCGATGCCCCCTGTGTGAGGACTTTCCCATTCACGGCATGGTGTTTGAAAATAATAACCTGACCCCGACCGAAAAAATCAACGAAAGTGATTTTTTTCAGCTCAATATTCCTGAAGGATGTGTGATGAACCGTCTTATACAACCCGATAACTTAAGCTACAATGGTGACGGTACACCGGAGTACCAAATCGCATGCTGCATGCTCAAAGAAGAGATCAGCAATAAATAAAGGCGTTTTAAGAGGTTAATAAAGATGGAACCTAAAAACACATACGAAAAAATTAACTGGGCGAGAACGGTACTGGAATTGCCTGAATCGGCAACAATGGGGGAAATAAAGGAGCAGCAGAGAAAGTTAGTTATGAAGTGGCATCCTGACACCTGTCAGGAGAAAAAAGAATTCTCTGAAGAGATGACCGGAAAAATTAATGAAGCATACAAGATTATAATGACCTATTGCAATAACTATGCGTATTCATTCTCAAAGGAAGAGATCGGAAAATACCTGACGGATGAGGAATGGTGGTTCAAAAGGTTTGGCGGTGATCCCTTATGGGGAAACGCCGGTGCCAACAAAGAATCCTGAAGAATCTACTCTATTTATAGCAGATCCGACTCTCGCTCGATACATCTATTATAACCTTCACACACCATCAGGCATATTCGTCCTTTGCTTATTCATCCGGCATGAAGCAAAATGCATCTGCGTTCCATGACCACGCCGTATTTGCTAAGCCAACGCTATCATTCCCTTCAGATTCGCCGGCGTCGGCATCGTTATCTTCCGACACCACTAAAAATTAAGCAGCACATTGCTGACGATGGCTTTGGCCTCGGTCTGAATCTGCTTGAGATGCGCTCTGTCTTTAAAACTTTCCGCATAAATTTTATAAATATTTTCGGTTCCTGAAGGCCGGGCGGCAAACCATCCATTTTCAGCAACGACCTTGATCCCACCGATCGGTGCCCCGTTGCCGGGTGCTTCCGTCAATCGGGCCAGAATCTTTTCTCCGGCCAGCGTCGAGGCACGGATGAGATCCGGCGAAAGGTTTTTGAGAACGGCTTTCTGCTCCAATGTTGCGGGGGCATCGATGCGCTCATAAATCGGGTTGCCGAACATGCCGGTCAGGGTTTGATAATGCTCTCCGGGGTGATGACCGGTTACCGCCGTAATTTCAGCCGCCAGAAGATCCATTATGATGCCGTCCTTATCGGTTGTCCAGACCGTCCCGTCTTTGCGCAAAAAGGACGCGCCGGCGCTTTCTTCACCGCCGAACCCATAAGAACCGTCAATCAGTCCCTCCACAAACCATTTAAAGCCGACCGGAACTTCGGACAGTTTTTTGCCGAGATGGGCAGCGACTTTATCAATTATACTGCTGCTGACCAGCGTTTTGCCCACCGCTGCATCCGAACGCCATTGAGGCCGGTTCTGAAAAAGATACCAAATCGCAACTGCAAGATAATGATTCGGATTCATCAAACCCGTGTCAGGGACGACAATACCGTGCCGGTCCGTATCCGGATCGTTTCCAAAAGCGATGTCATATTTATCCTTCAGCTCAATCAGACGCTCCATGGCATAAGCGGAGGAACAGTCCATCCGTATTTTGCCGTCCTTGTCGACGGTCATAAAACCGAAAGTGGGATCGACGAACCGATTGACGATATCAATGTTCAGTCCGTAGGTGTCGGCTATCGGCTCCCAAAAATCGACTGCCGCCCCGCCCATCGGATCGACGCCGATTTTGAGGCCGGATGAGCGAATCGCCTCCATATCAATAATATGTTTCAGGTCGTCAACATAAGGTCGGATATAATCATATTTCCGGGTAGTTGCCGCGCAAAGGGCTTTGTCGTACGGAATTCGCCGGACTTTGCGGTTGTTGGTTTCCATGAGTTTATTAGCACGGCTTTCTACCCACCGTGTCACATCCGTATCTGCGGGACCGCCGTGAGGGGGATTGTATTTAAAGCCGCCATCCTCCGGCGGATTGTGGGACGGCGTAATCACAATACCATCTGCCGGACCGGATGTTCGATGACGGTTATAAACCAGGATGGCATGCGAAATCACCGGAGTCGGTGTATAGCCGAAATCTTTCTGAATCACGGTTTCAACACCGTTTGCGGCTAAAACCTCAAGGGCTGAGGCCATACTCGGCTCGGAAAGCGCATGGGTATCCTTGCCGATAAAAAGAGGACCGGTAATCTTATTAGCCGCACGGTAATCACAAATTGCCTGAGTGATTGCCAGAACATGTTTTTCATTAAAACTGTTTTTTAAAGACGAGCCTCTGTGACCGGAGGTCCCGAAAGCCACCTGTTGACCAGGGGTTTCCGGATCAGGCTGTTTGATGTAGTAAGCACTGACGAGCCGTGGAATGTTCACCAGCATTGAAGCTGGCACCGCTTTACCTGCTAATTCATGGACTGCCATGTTGATTCACCTCACTCAAAAGAAAATTTTTAGGATTGCTCATTTTTGAGTCGGAAAAAGGGATCCTGCATTGACCTTTAATTATTTCCAGTCTTATCTTTTGGGAGCAATTCGTGCTATTTAAAAATGCTTTTTAATAAAAGTATTTAATATCAATATGTTAAGGTTTGGTAGAGGTGGCATTTTTTAGCTTGCTCTGACAAAAAAATACAACATTCACGTTTAATGAGGAGCTTATAGCCGAATTTTTGATTTCTGAGGGGTTCGATTACGTCCAATTTTCTTCGGATTCTGAACGACGTTGCCGGTCGCCCCAAAGCGCGCCTATGGGCAGGTCCATAAGGGAGAGTGCGCCGCGTTTGCGAGTGGGTAAAGCCCGTGCTGCGGCTACCATCACCTGGGCCGCGAGGTTTGCCTTATTAAAACGCCCTTCCAGTAAAAGGAGCTGGTGATCGCCCAGCCCCGACAGTCCTTTGCGTTCCATGACCACCCCGTATTCTTTCTGCTCCATGGCGGCGATGTCATTTACCTGGAAAACAAGGGTCTCTTCATTCAAAAACAATGGGTCGGAAACAATGGTTTGCTTTATCGACTCAAAATCAGCACCTTGCTTGAGTTCAATATAGACATAGCGCTGTGTTTTTCCATTCATTGTTTTCAGTTCGGTTGTCAGGGCATCTTTCACTCCGGAAAGATCCCGCGCAAAGATGGTATGATGAAGGCTGACACCGGGATGATGGGTAATTTGGGTCTCTCCTTTGGGAGTCAGCACGGCGAAAAGGCTGCGCAACAGGGATAGAACACCGGGGTCCCATCCAGCCCCTACGATGGCCGATACCTTTTGGTGACGGGCCATCCGGTAGATTTGGGCCTTGTGCTCCATAAAGGCTTTGCCATGAAGGTCGGCACATTCCACGATAGGGATTTTATGTTGCAGCAGGTTGTGGGCCGCTTCAATAATGAACGGGGTTGGAAGACAGATGAGTGCCCCGTCAATTTCTCCCAATTCACTGATATGGGATACCGTTCGGATCTTGCTTAAAGGTGCCGGCAGGGACTCTTCAATTTTTAAGGGACGCCGTACAATGCCTGTCAGGATAAGGTCGTTGCTTTTGAATATCAACTCTGAGCAGGCCTTTCCTAATTTTCCAAAACCAATGACAGCCAGACGCAATTTCTCCATCCTTTTCTCCTTCTCTTATTGCACATACAATTACACGTATATATGTGTGAGTCAAAAGAAAAAAAGATGGGAAAACATTGCCGGTCTGATTTGCCGGACAGACAACTATGGTTCTTTAGGGTCTGTATTAGTCGTTTTAAGTAAGAAAAACATTACATTGTCAAAATAATAAAATTTCTTTTGACAGAAATAACCTTATGGGGCATTAGTAGCACCAAAATTTAGGTTTGGAGGGCGATGCAGCACGGGCGTCCTCTTTTTTGGGATTCTTTTGTGTCATGTAAGATATAACAGAAGGAAAAAAGGAATGAAAAGATTTAGGCGCAGCTTTGTTGTTTTTATGGTTTCAGGCATATGGATGGCTTTGGGTGTCCCTGTTTATTCCCAGACGCCGAACAGTCAGACGGATATTTATACACTGGGAGAGGTGGTTGTTACAGGAGAAAGGGATGGCGTGGAATCCATCGCTACGGTTCGGGAAATCACGGCACAGGATATTCGAAACAAGAATGCAAGGACATTGGACCAAGCCATTGAGCTGTTGCCCGGGCTGGACATCAGAACAGGGACCGATGGCGTTCCCCGGGTGAACCTGAGGGGTTTTCGGTCAAGGCACGTTCTTCTGCTCATTGACGGCATCCCCTTTAACTCTACGTTTGATGGACAGTTCGATCCGTCTATCATTCCCGTTGAGAATATCGCTAAGATAAAAGTATCATATGGTAACCATTCCGTTTTATACGGCCAGGGTGGACTTGGCGGTGTCATAAACCTCATCACCAAAAAGGGAAAGGAGGGAGTGCATAGCACGGTCTCAGGTGAGATTGGCGAGGAGGATCATTATCTTGGCCGATTCACTCTTTCCGGGGGTAAGGAAAACCTGGATTTCT
>JAFDHS010000062.1 GCA_019308655.1 Deltaproteobacteria bacterium | reverse complement strand
GTAACAAAAGGACCGGTGGCCACGGCAGGATCAATATTTATCCTGGCAAAAAGCATGGGTACCAGAGAGCCTACCAGTGCAGCCACGGACATGGATGAAAGAACGGCAATACCTACGGCTATGGCAAGCGCTGCCTTACTGAATTGGGCCTGTGCGACAACGGCGATGAGGATTCCATAAACAACCCCTAGAATAAGACCGATGCTAAGCTCCTTTAAAACAACGGGCCAGAAATGTCTGATGTTCAGACGTCCTGTTGCCAGACCCCGGACCACGATGGTGGAGGACTGGGTGCCGATATTTCCCCCCATTCCCATGATAACAGGGATAAAAGCCGCAAGATAAGTAAACTTGGTCAGACTTTCTTCAAACCGGCTGATAACAAAAAAGGCGACGATTCCACCGATACAACTCGCAAACAACCATGGCAGGCGGATTTTCGTGCTTCTTAAGACGGATTGAGTTTCAACAAACTCCTCTCCCACCCCGGCCATTCTCAAAATATCCTCCGTTGCCTCTTCCCTGAAGATATCAATAACATCATCGACGGTAACAATACCGACCAGTTTGTTTGTCTCATCTACTACCGGCACAGCCAATATATTATAGTTGGCAACAAGTTTTGCCACCTCTTCCTGGTCCATATCGGTTTGGACGGAAAAGACGTCTGTGGCCATGAAATTCTTAAGAGGTGTCTCGGACGGAACCACAACAAGCTGTCTCAGAGAACTGACTCCCACCAGTTTGCCATAGTCATCGACCACATAAAGGTAAAAAGGCATCTCCACGTCCATATGCTCTTTCTGCAGTGATTCAATCGCTTCCTTGGCCGTGGTATCCTCTCTCAAAGCGATAAAATCAGGAACCATGATGCCGCCTGCCGTATCATCTTTATAACGAAGCAGGTCTTCAACCTCTTGGGACTCCTCCTTTTTCATCTTTTCAAGAATGGCATCAGACTTTTCTTCGGGCAGTTTTCCGATCAGGTCCGCAACATCGTCGGAGGGCATAAGTTCCAGTATTTCGACGATATCATCCAGATCCATCTCTTCAATAAATCCCAGCAGAGTATTTTCATCAAGCTCGCTGAAAAGGGCCCCCTTTTGTTCAGGGTCCTTGATCATGGCAAAAAGGTTACGCTGGTTGGATATGGATAACGAATTGAAAACAACTGATAAATCAGCCGCATGGGTCTTGTTGACAATCTTGCGGAGGTGGGATACGGCCCCTCTCCTCAGCAATCGCTTAATACTTTCGATAAGAATTTTATTACGATCATGCAGCATATCAAAAAGCCTGTTTTTTGTGTGTGTGAAAGACTATTTCATGATCTTTATGTGAGACCGTTTTCGAAGCTCCGCAAGCCATGACTGAAATTTTTCATCCAACATATCATGGTAAAGTTGTTCTTCAATCACAGGGGCCGCCTCTTCAAAAGATTTGCCGGGAGTGTTTACCATCTCCTCGACAAAAAAGATTTGATACCCCTGTTCCGTATCGATGACGTCGGTAAACTCACCGGCATTTTTCCCTTTGATTTCCTCTTGCAATTGGGGGGAAAGTTCATCCATTTTAAAAAATCCCAGGTCTCCCCCTTTGTCGGCAAGTGTTGATTGGGAAAAATTCCTGGCCATGGTTTCAAAGAGTTGTCCTTGTTTTAACTTTTCAAGAACCGCTTCCATTTTTCTTAAGACCACAAGTTTATCTTCATCGGTGGCTGAGGGGCCGACTTCCATAATGATATTACGGAGGTGATATTTTTTTTCTACGCCGTACTTGTCATGATGAGAGTCATAATAGGCCCGGGTATCCTCTTTGGTGATGACCACCTTGGACTTTATTTTAAAGTTGACCAGTCTGGATCTGAGCATATTCTTCTTCAGATTTTCACGATATGCCTCAAAGGTCAGCCCTTGCCCGGCCAATGCCTTCCTTAAATCCTCATCAGTGAAAAAATTTTTTTCTTTCAATCCCTCAATTGTATCATCTACTTCTTTTTCATTTATTGTAATGTTTAACCGTTTTATTTCCTGGTCGGTAAGTTTCCCGTCAATGAGCTGGCTGAGTATATCATTCCGAACTTTAAAGAGCAATTGGCGCTCTTTGTCAACGGAATAGCCCTGCGCTTTTATCCTTTGCGCATAAGGGTCCAATGCCTGGTCCAACTCGGAAGCCAGAATTATATCATCATTCACTACGGCTACAAGCCGATCGACAACTTGCGCAAAAGCAATATCGACTACGGCACAAAACAGGATCGTATAAAACAAAATCATGAATTTCGGACCATATCCATAATCTTTTAACAGAGATTTAAGTCTGCACATAAAAACGCTCTCCATAATACTTACAGGTCATTATTGGGGTCGGTCAAAAAGCAATATTTTTTCCGAGGATTTTACAAATGAGAATCGTGCCATAAGATATCCTGTTCGGAACTTTCAGATCAGGGGGGAGTAAAACTTTTAAAAATTAACACGCTGAGCAATCATTTTCAAGATGTTTTTGATCTCGGCCAGATAACCGTTATCCATGCTTTTTGAAAGTTTTACCTTTAAAATATGATCGGGTGTAAATTCAAAACGCTTGGGTTCCGATGTGATCATATCCACAATGCCCAAAGGATTTTTTTGATGGGCCTCGGAAAAATAAATGGAAAGATACCGGCCGGCCAGGTCGAGACGTTTTATTCCCGCTTTGATTGACAAGACCTTAAGCATAATTTTTAAAAGCAGGCTGCCCGTTTCAACCGGCAGAGCACCGTAACGATCGATCAACTCTTCTTTGAATCCTGCAATCTCTTTAAGTTCCGTCATGTTGGCCAGACGGCGGTATGCTGAAAGCCGCTGATCAATATCAGAAATATAAGATTCGGAAATAAATGCAGACATGGGAATGTTGATTTCCGGCTCCAGACTCTCGACAACCGGTTCCCCTTTTTGCTCGGATATGGCATTTTCCATCAGCTGAAGAAACATATCATACCCCAGGGCCGCAATATGACCGGACTGGGAAATACCCAATGCGGCCCCCCCTCCTCTGATCTGCAGATCACTCATGGCAATCTGAAAACCGGAACCCAGATCGCTGTGTTCCATTAATACTTTCAAGCGTTTCTGGGCGTCCCTGCCAAGCGTGGTTTCAGGAGGAATAAAAAGATAGGCGTAGGCCTGTTCCTCAGACCGGCCCACACGGCCCCGCAACTGGTAAATCTGGGCCAGGCCGAATTTGTCCGCACGATTAATCAGTATGGTATTGGCCGAAGGAATATCAAGCCCGGACTCGATGATCGTGGTGCAGACCAGCATGTCGATCTCTTTGTTAATGAACCCAAGCATCACGTTCTCCAGTTCGGTCTTTTTCAAACGGCCGTGGGCCACGCCGAGTCTTACCTCCGGCACCAGCTCCTGCAAATATCCTGCGATTTTGAATATATTATGAATATTGTTGTGTACAAAAAAAATCTGTCCCTTTCGATCAAGCTCCTTTTTGATTGCCTCGGCAACAACCACAGGATCAAATTCAGAAATATAGGAAACAATGGAGCGGCGATACCCGGGCGGTGTTGCAATAACACTGATATCCCGGGCCCCCATCAAGGACATGTGAAGGGTTCGGGGGATGGGGGTCGCGCTCAGGGCCAGAACATCCACGGTGCTCCTTATTTTTTTCAACTTCTCCTTGTGTTTGACCCCAAAACGCTGCTCTTCATCGAGCACCACAAGACCGAGTTCCTTAAAACCGATGTCTTTCTGAAGAAGCCGGTGTGTCCCGATAATGATATCCACCTTACCGGCCTTAAGATCCTCGATAATAGCATGCTGCTCCTTTGGGGTGCGGAATCTGTTTAAGGATCGGATATTGACCGGGTAACGTTCAAAACGCTCGGAAAACGTCTTGAAGTGCTGTTCGGCAAGAATGGTGGTGGGGACCAGGACGGCAATCTGCTTGCCGTCATTTACAGCCCTGAACGCCGCGCGAAGGGCCACTTCCGTTTTACCGTATCCCACATCTCCGCAGATCAGCCTGTCCATGGGTGAAGGATCTTCCATGTCATGGAGAACATCATCGATGGCCTTGAGCTGCCCGGCAGTCTCCTCATAGGGAAATCCCGCCTCAAAGTCCCTGAAATAAGCATCCGGTTTGCTGAAAGCATATCCCTTATGGACCTTGCGCTCGGCATAGAGCTTAAGAAGATCGCCGGCAATCTTCTCAACGGTTTTTTTTGCTTTTTCCTTGACACGTTCCCATGATTTACCCCCCATTTTGTCAAGAACCGGCCCGATTCCCTCCACCCCGAGATACTTCTGCACCATGCTCATACGATCGACGGGAAGATAGAGCTTGTCATCATCCTTATAGCTCATCAGCAGAAAATCGTTGGTGATTCCGTTTAAATTGAGTTTTACCAACCCTTCATACCGCCCTATCCCGTGGTCGACATGAACAACAAGGTCTCCTTTTTTAAGATCTTCAAAGGCAAAGAACTCAGCTCTGACCTTTTGCCCGGGTTTTCTCTTTCTGTGTTGTTTTTTGCCGAATATTTCATCCTCGGTAACAACGGCCAGGCATTCATCATGCCAGACAAATCCCGAAGAGACCAGACCCTGGCAGACATACACAAAGCCTCGGCCCTTTTTTATGTCCGGGAAATTCTCAATAAATATGGGTTTAATACCGTAGGGCCCAAGAAGGGATTCGATCCTCTGCGCCTGGGATTTTGTACCGCAAACAAGAAGGGTCGTGCATGCGGAATCTTTCTTGTCCCTGATCCAGTCGGCAAGGGGTAAAAGAAGATTTTCCTTTTCACGGCGATGTTTAAGTTCAAGGCTTAAGGCGGTGTTGTCCTCTACGGCAACAGAACATTGCAGCGTATCTTCCTCTTCATCCCCCTCCCCTTTGGATACGGAGAGCATTTTTAATGACAGCGGTTTTTTTGAAAATAGAATATCTTTTGCCTGTTTCCATGTCATATACAGGCTGTTGGGTTCAACGCAAAGCTTGCCGGCGTTTTTTGCCGTCAAAAAGTTCTTTGAAATAATATGTTCCAGTTTTTCCGCCGCATGTTCCAGTTCCCCCGGACCAGCCGGAACAAACAGCGCATTTTCAGGCACATAATCAAAGAAGGTATCCACCTTGGGATAAATCAACGAAATCAGGTTTTCAATGCCGGGGAAAAAGCCTTCCTCCTTAATGCGGTCAACCCACTCCCGGACCTTTGTCACCGGAAGACCCAGAGCAGATGCATGGGCCCTGATCCTGCCGATAATTTCAACCATGCATTCTTTTTTCAGAATTACTTCACCGGCCGGAAGAATGACGGCTTCTGAAATACTTTGAGTCTTTCGCTGGGTTGCCGCGGAAAAGATACGTATGGAATCAACCTCGTCCCCAAAAAACTCGATTCTTACGGGATCCGAATACATGGGGGGGAAAACGTCCACAATCCCTCCCCGTATGGCGTAATCTCCCGGTTCCTCTACGATGGTCGAGCGGCCATACCCCCCGGCATTGAGTTTTTCGATCAGAAGGTCCCGATCCATATCTTCACCGGCCATCACCAGCTCGGCATAATCACGGATTTCCTGCCTGGGAATCAGTTTTTGAAGCAGAGCGCCCACGGTAGTGACCACAATGGGAGGGGTATTGCTCTCTATGAGCTGATAAAGAATACTCATGCGCTTTGCAGCAATTTCAGCATGGTAGGAGAGAGAGGTGTACGGCAATATATTGTAAGACGGAAAAAATGCCGTATAGGGCCTGTCCGTTCCCAAAAAAAAGTGCAGGTCTTCTAAAAACTTTTCACCGTCTTTGGGAGCGGCAACGATAACAAACACAGGCAATCCGATTTTTCTGTACAGCCGTGAGACCAGATAAGCGCTTTCAGAACCGGATACACCGGAGCAATCAACACGGCAGCGCCTTGACCGAATAGTGTTCATCAAAGAGTTTATTGTTTTTTTTTCTTGATTTTGTGTCATGATTACTGTAGATTATATTTTTTAGATAAACAAAGCCGACGTAGCTCAGGTGGTAGAGCAGCTGATTCGTAATCATCAGGCCAGCAGTTCGAGTCTGCTCGTCGGCTCCAAAGAAATTACAAGGGTTTCCACTATAGCTATTGGAAACCCTTTTTTGT
>JAFDHS010000061.1 GCA_019308655.1 Deltaproteobacteria bacterium | reverse complement strand
AATAGAAACAACAAATCCTATACCAAACAAATATAGAGGCAAAACCAATATATTGAGAAACAATGCCCACAAGGTGAATTTAATATCATGGCATGCATCAGGCCAAAATTCAGGTTCTTCACTACGTAGGGAGTTTAGATAATAAATACGCTCGACCCGGTTAATCGTTTTTTCCTGAAACATTCCGGCAATAAGAACGGTAAGCGCAGGCAGCATGAACCAGCCACCTATACCGGTGAGAGTACTGACTATAAAATTAAAAAGCGTATCCAGCCAACCCATTTGGATATTGACCAGGTGTGCTGTAATCCAAGTTATCAGTCCCACTGCTCCCAAAACAACGACAAGGGCCAAAACAGCACATGTTAGCATTAATCCTAAAAGATCAGCCTTCTTCAGAGAACTCAAAGTTTTTACAAATGGATACATAAGGGATTCCAGCCCTTTCAAGGTAGTACTACTTTAGCATCAACTAACTGTAATTATATATATATATTTTCATATCTCTTAATCCTTTTTTAAAGATCGTTATCGATGCAAATAGATCAAGGGTGAGGCCTGAGATATCAGGCTCGAAAAAATCTTGAAATTCAACATGATTCGATCTATTTAGTTAGTATTTCTATTTATAACAGAAAGTTAAAATAATAGAAGTACTACCTTGAAAGGATTGGAGCTATAGACTTCCGGATCTGAAAGTCTATATGTGCCGGTGGACGTAACGCCGTAGACGGGCCAAGGCCCGGGTCACTATCGGCTCCAGGCCTCCAGTTGCGGCACTTCAGCCCGCAGGTGTGTTAAAGTTTCAGGGGAATTGAACAGTTTCCGGCACAGCTCGCATTTACTGTAGGTTATGATCTCGCGCGCTTTCATGCCGGCAAAGGATGCAATATTTGTTATCCCCATGGTTCTGATGAGGTTGTACAATCGGTCTGTTTCACTTTTAACAAAAAGCTGTTCAACAGTATTGTCTTTCAGGCTCCCGAGGTAAAAAAAGTTGGTTTCCGGAAAATAGCTCCCCGCATCGCAACAGGCGTACATGTCAAGGTCCGGAGTAAGATAAGGGTTCATGTTGCAGCAGTTTGCCTGATAATCCGTCAGAATTCTCCGGCGTTTGAAAGACTCCGCACGACCTGCATAGATGACTGGTTCGGGAAAAAACGTGAGACAATGATTCCGCAGAAACTGTTCATACGGATCGTCCTCTTTGGAAAAATCGGTAACAAATGAAATAAAATAGTTCAACCCGATCTTTTGGCAGCTGCGTGCCGCATTCAACACATTGCTCCTGTTTACATTTTTCTGGTGCCACCGTGAGTAGCTCAATCTCAATTGGCAAAGCCCATTTTCTTTCAGTTCGGAAACAAGGCTGTCGGAAGATTCTGCTGTCTTTGCCCAAAAACTATTGGTAACAATTCTCGTATATATTCCGATTTGTCTGCACAGCTTCACAAGCTCGGCAATTTCATTGAAATACAGAAACGGTTCGCCGGCGGAAAAACTTATGCCACCGATACCTGCCTGGGCCATCTCGACAATAATCTCTTTTGCCTTATCATGATCCATCTTCCTGCTGTCGGGAATATCTTCCGTGGCCACACAGTGCTCGCACCTGATATTGCACCTGGTTGAGTATCCAAAAGCTAACTTACGCATATTTAAAACATTCCTCTATTTTCCCATACAAGCCATTCTTTCAAAGACAGATACGCACTGCCCTTAAAAACCTATGCACCAAAGTTAAACTCCGATTCATACCCCACAGTGAACCGGCTATTTGTTTTATTGCGGATACTTAAAAAATGGGCATTTTTTTTATCAAAGGGGCAAATAGGTGTGGCACAAAGATCAAATCCAAACTTCTGATAAAAGATGGGATCACCTAAAACAAAAATTGTGTTTTCCTTAATAACAGCCTGCCTCAAGGCAAAGCGAAGTAACTCCGAGCCAATCCCCTGCTTTTGAAACTCCGGTTTCACAGCCATCGGCGCCAAATGCAAGCCACAAACATCAGAGCCGTTATAGGCATTCGAAAAAGCGATATAGGCGATTACCCTGTTGGTATGAATACACACCCATTCATGCATTGTTTTATCATTCTTATGCAACTTTTCAACTAATTGCACTTCATAAGTGCTGCCAGGGAATGCCTGCCTCAACAAGGCGGAAACTTTGGCATAATTTTCAGAGGTAAGTTTGCGTATTTTCATTGTTTTATATTCAATCATCAATTGTGGGTTATCAACAAGGGGGATACTATTGGGTGAAATCAGACCCAATTCCTTTCGGATTTAGCTTGACACAAGCAGCGCCTTGTTGGGCATTTCAGTCTCAATCAAACAGTTCAAGTTTGCAATTACTCACATCGCGTCAGAAATATTTTTCGCCCAAGGAGCCAACTCTTTATAAATTTTAGCTATTTTACCATCGCTTGCCCTGAACATCAGGCGTGGATCAGTATCCGGTTCAGAATTATCATAAAAATAGGTGCGATCAACCCACGGCATCACTTCTACACAATTCGCAATCGAACGATAATATCGATTAATAATTTTAGGAATCGGTACATCATGACCACCTTCCATAACACGCAAGGCCACCCTTTGTGCATTTATGGAAGGGTCATTTGTACAAACGAAAAACAATCGGACAAAAAATCCAATAGTTTTGGCTCGCTGTACAAATTCTACCTTTTCCCGTGTTGAAAATACAGTTTCAAAGGCTATGCTCTTTTTGTTATCCAAACAATCTTCCCGCATTTCCTTTGCACGATTGGCCGCCTTGATTACAGCTTCTGGAGAGTTCCAATCACCAAACTCTTGCTGTGCAATAAAATCCGGATTGATATAGGTACAACCTTCCATCCATTCGTGTCGCAACAGCTTTTCGGTAATTGTCGTTTTACCAGAGCCATTTGGCCCAGCTACTACAATTAATCTTGGTTTCTGTAGTTCTGTCATGCTGGTTTAGAATGTTCTTGGCGTAATATCGCCTCAGCAACTACAGCACGAAGCTTTTCAAAATGCCGAGTCATCGCTTCTTTCTTTCGTGCACGAGCATCCTCGCCAGCTTTTTTTATTAAGGTAGCAAGACGTTCTTCGTCTGCATCTTGATCTTTATCATTTATATCAAGTTTGTACTTCATAACACAATTTACTCCAAATAGTATTTGCTTGCCCAACGTGCGCGGGTGAGGAACACGCGCCAGCGTCTGGAAAAGGGAAAAGGGGTTAAGTCTACTTTTGACCTTTAATAATCTGTCTTTTAACTCTCTCGATTGCACTGATAGTTGAGGTGAATCGGTTCATTAGCACACCGCGTTTTGGATTTATCCATTAAAATCTATTTTACCATATAATTTCTGCTAACGGCAAGTTTTAAGACCATAATCCAGGAAGCTTTTTATACGTTAATTCCAGTAGAGACGTGATGCATCGCGTCTCTACTTTGAAAAATCATGACGGTGATTTTTTCCATTCCAAAGATCAACAGAATTCCGAACCCGGCCAGAAAATGGATTTCTTTGGCTACCGGAGCCGTGCTCAGAATTTTTTGAATTGGCGGGAAGCAGCGTAGCGCCCAGGAAAAAACGATTTGAATGACGATACCTGTCAGGATCACCTTGTTTCGTAAAATCCCGACAGAGTCGAGGGGTCATTATGTTCTTTCTCGCCGTTGAGACGGTTTGCATAGGGGCGGTTCGCGAACCGCCCTTACAGTCTTGATCTGTGACATAAAAAATTGCTTAGTCAATAATCAAGGTTTGACCCCAGTCTCGCACGATTGTGGGTGAGGATTTGCCGCGCCTATCAGCAATATCCTCCACTGGTCTTGTTGGACAGAATCCGTCACCTGTTGTATAGAGTGCATCATGCACGGCTACTCCGGCATGCCCTCGTATTTCACAACACATTCCGGTTTACCGCAGAATACGAAGCTTTTGTTCATGTGGTCGCGCTCATCCAACCCAATACGTCTGAACATATCCGCCCAAGTCGGCAAGTCTCCGTACTTTTTTAGCTCTTCATTATTGACTGACTGACCTTCCCATTCGGGATGATCTTCGACAAATTGAGCATACACGTGTTCGGCATGGTCCTCGAATTCTGCATTGAACAGAAACGCTCTCCGAATGTTTATGAATGCCATCAGGCGGGTGAATACAACATAGCTGCCAACCACAAAAAAGGGGATAGGCGAAAAAAGATACCACGGGTCTTTGATCCCATCCTCTTTCATCTTCTCGTTGATAATCTGCAAATGCCAGAACTCATTATCTTGACCTTCGCGGCCCCAGTTCATGATTCTGCGAGCCTCTCGTACCAACTCCCGATCTCGGTAACATCGCGTCATGCGCGCATACTGACGAATTTCCCAGGAGCGGTATGGGATGCTTGCCAGGATCTCTATGAGCTTGGCTTTGGCAAGAGTCGTCTTTCTTCCTGTAATCAGGTCCATCGACATGAAAAAGAACCTTGCCGCCAATGAATAGCTGTATCGTGGTCTCTCTTCTTCCTTCCTTCTCTTTTGTGGTGTCCAACGCCCAAATAAGCCGCGTGCTTTTCAGCGTCGGCTTGATTTTTTTGTTGTGTGCCGAGCACGGCACACGTCTTAAGGGTGAGCCTACATCTTCAAATTATTGAAGTCAAGGCAAGTCCCAAGTCCAGCCAGATGAGGCGAAGGGCATAGTGTTATCACAACAGGGTATCCACTGACGCAAATTTTAGGCTCAAACCTTGATCAGTTATTATCGCTCTTTCCTTAATCACAACTCAAGGTTTGATCCCGCATCTTTAAATCGTAATCTTTGTTTATGCCCAGGTTGAATGCCTGCTACGCTGCCAGTTGGTAAGGGCGAATAATTATTCGTCCCTACGATAATTTCAATAATACAATGCTGGATGAGCGTAACGATGTAGATGTAGGATGGGCAAAGCGGAGCGTGCCCATCTTTTGCATTAAATTTCACCATTTGTGCCAAATTGCGTTTCGACCATTCCTTGGCAAAGGCACAGGTTAATTCATGAGCCGGATTTCAAATCACCTGTTTACCGTATTCCGCCCATCGTTTTTGGATAATGTTTCATATTTTTGATGGGCACGGCAAACTTTTGCACATCTTTCATAACATACTCATCGACAATTGCTTAGTCAATAATCAAGGTTTGAGCCCAATCCTTCGTTATGTGCTGTAGCACATAAAATGCGGGAGAACCGTATGAACAGTTTGATGAGGGAGGGCAGGGCCAGCCTGCCCTCTACTCTACCCGGAATTCTGATGCCACCTCCTCCTACTCAATTAAAACATCATCAATATAAAAAACGCTAATATTTGATCCAATGTCTGGCGAAATAGTGATTTCTTTAACATTTTCACCTATTGCCAATGTTATCACAGTCCAAACATTTGGTGCATCTTCTACAAAAGTTATCACCTCGTTATTTTCTTTTGTTATTGTTATTTCTGACATTGAGCAGGTCAGTTTTGGTTTTTTTATTTAAAATGGCACGAATTTTGATATCAAATAAAAACAAATAGTTAGCCAAATTGATAAAATGCTTTAAAAATTTGTATTTCTGATCGCTAAATTCCAAACAATGGCATCTGCCTCGAGTATAAAAATATCAAAATTAAAAAAATCGCTTTAAAATCTTAATGTATTGAAATTAAAGCAAATCAAAAATCATGCCAAATAAATAAAATTTTAGACAAAGTAGGTTGCTCAATGTCAGTTATTTTGACAGAAGAAAATGTGTCGAAATTTTCTAAAAATGGCCTCATTTATGGATTCTAACGCAGGCACGTGGGAACAAAAAAAAACAGGAATCCTCCCATGTGTCAATTTGATTTTTGGGAATATGGTTCAGAACTGATCAATCAAATGAAAATCAAAGATCACGACAAACTGGAAGAAAAACGAATTCGAAAACAATTGTCTCAACCAAAACACATACCTAATCATAAGTCATGGTGGAATGTGCCAATACCCAGCATCTGAGGACGTCGGGTTTTTTCATAATCATGGGGTACCGGTCAGGCGCACATTGTTGAGCAGTTCGTAATAATTCCTGCCGGTGCGCCTTCTGATCCACCGATGAATACTCTCTTGACAGCATCTCAGCAGAAATTGTAAAGATTAATGATTTGACCCCAGATATCCAACTCGATGATATATTTTACAAAAAAACATGGATAAAATAAATTTTTCCGGTAAATCGGATATCGGCCTCAAGCGTAATAACAATGAAGATGTTTTTGTTGTAAAGTCCGACCTGGACTTTTGTTTAGTTGCCGACGGCATGGGCGGTGCAGCGGCTGGAGAAGTGGCCAGTCATATTTTTGCTGAAACGGCTTTGGAGATTTTTTTAAATTCCCGCGGTCGATCCGAAAAGCAAAACCTCGAACAGGTTCAAAAAACATTTAGATTTGCCAATAAAAGAATTCTTGATCATGTGAAGGAAAATCCTCATCATGAAGGCATGGGTTGTACTGCTGAACTGATGGCCTTTACCCATAAAGAATTTGTTCTGGGCCATATGGGAGACAGCCGGACTTATCGCTTAAGAAACGGACAACTCAAACAACTGACCCAGGACCATTCACTGGTTCAAGAACAAATCGATCAGGGACTTATTTCACCTGCTGAAGCTAGAAATCACCCCTTGCGAAACATTATTCTCCGGGCAGTCGGCATAAACGAGAGTCCGGCCCTTGACGTCATCAGAGGAAAGGCATTGTCAGGAGACCTGTTTCTTCTGTGCTCTGACGGCCTTACGGATATGGTCGATGATTTTCTGATCCGGGAAGTTGTTTCCTCGATCGGCACTTTGTCTCAAAAAGTTGAAAAACTCATTGAATTGGCCAACGCTGCAGGCGGCAAGGATAACATTACCATAGTACTGTTAGAAGTAACATGATTTGCCTAAAACTCTTTGAGGTTTCAAACTTTTTAGATCTTATGTTTTAGCCAACAATAGTTTTCTTAAAACCTGGATTACAAAAAAATTATATCCTTTGTGCTTTCAAGGTGTTAAACTTATGAACAGAATTTATTAACATCCAAAGTGAGGTTGAAAATCAATTTTTATAGAATTGACCGTTTTTTTTACTACTTGAGGAATTTTAAAATGCATAAAAAGATCCGTATCGGGGCACTTATATCAGGCGGAGGAACAAACCTTCAGGCTATCATAGATGCCTGTGAATCAGGAAAAACAGATGGAGAAATCGTATTTGTAGGAACGGATAATCCGGACGCATCCGGCCTTGAAAGGGGCAGAAAGCATGGGATTCCTACGTTTACAGTGGACTATTCGTCAATTATACAAAGCTTGAAAAAAGGATCTGAAAAGATTGTGCCCCCAAAGGATTTTGACATAGACGATCTATACGCCAAACAAACTCTTTTTTCCGATGATGCCGATCCTGAAACGGTCAAGTGTTTTATGGTGTCAAGGGCAATTGCCGAGGCAAAGCTTCTTGAAGCGATGGCACCCTACCCTTTTGATCTGCTGGTGCTGGCGGGTTTTATGCGAACCTTAAGCCCGTATTTTATCGACCGGGTCAACCCAAAGACCGATCATCCGCGCATCATGAATATCCATCCGGCACTCCTTCCTTCTTTTCCCGGTACGGATGGATATGGCGACACCTTTCGCTACGGGTGCAAGGTCGGGGGGTGTACTGTTCACTTTATCGATTACGGCGAGGATTCAGGCCCGATTATCGGGCAGAAGGCATTCCAGATAGAGCCGGATGATACCTTGGCCACCATAAGGAAAAAAGGTCTGGAGCTTGAATGGGAAGTTTATCCGGAATGCATACAGCTTTTTGCACAGAGCCGCCTGAAAATAGTCAACCGGTCGTATCCGACGCCAGACGGCAAAAAGATCCAAAGACGTATCGTGGAAATAGTTTAAAAATTCTGGAATTACAGTACTTTTGCCATTAACGGAATGGCAACCATGGTGCCCACAGCGCTTCCCAGGTTTGTAAAAACAACGACAAGCAGAATTCGGGTGGCTCTGTTTTTCCAAAACCCCTTGAGGGAAAGAATATCTTCGGGCAAGCGTTCCAGATCCTTAACCTTTGGCTTCCTGAAAAAAGCCTCTGTCAGCCCTGATACCCAGCCTGCGGCAATCATGGGGTTCAAGGAAGTTAAAGGGGCCGCTATAATCGAAGATAAAATCGTCAGGGGATGGGCCATGGCAATTAAGGCGCCCAGGCCTGCCAGAACACCATTGGCAATGAACCACCACCAGATCATGTCGGTTCCGGCATCCAGGCCGCCGTAAAAAAAACCAAACATAAAAAGTACCAATATTCCTAAAGGCATCATCCATTTAAAAAAAGCGGCGGTCCTTTTTTGGGGGGGCAGCTTTTCAAGGGACTCGATATCCGTATCCCTGCCCGTATTCCAGCAATTCAAGATGCCGGGGACATGGCCTGCACCCACAACAGCTACGATTTTTTTACCCGGTGCCGTCTTGATCTTGTATGCCAGATACCTGTCCCGTTCATCGATCAGAATATCTTTTAAAACCGGATGGGTTTTCCCCACCTCTGAAAGAAGCGTCTCAAGCACATCTTCCTGTTTCATTTTTTCAATGTCTTCCTCGTTTATGTCACCGACCTCTCCGAGAGACATGACCATCTGAAACAAAAGCTTGAGTTTTTCCCAGAATCCCATGATGCGCCAGATTCTTGAGAGGGTAATGGTGATATCCCGATCGGCAAGATGGATTCGGGCGCCCGCGGCCTCTCCGGTTTCAACGGCTTTTATCATCTCCTCACCGGGTTTTATATCCAACTTTTTAGCGATCTTTTTTTGAAAGGATGCCAGAAGAAGGTTGGAAAGAAGGAGAAAGGCTTTTTTGTCCTTGATCACCTTGACAATATCCGTCTCCTGCCATTTCTCTTTTTGACGAATAGACTGATACCTGGACTGACAGAGTTCAACACAGACCGTATCCGGTTTTTCATCATTAATAACAGAGACAACAAGGTCGGCACTCTCTTTTGATACATGGGCCGTACCCAGAAGTATGATTTCTTTATCCTCAATATTAAGGCGTTTTACGTTGTTGTTTATATTTTCCATCAGGTGAAAATTCCTTTTATTGAAGCCTGACCCGGATAAACCGAAAAAAGTGAGCTAAATAGAGATGGGTGTCTTCGTGGCTGAGTAGTTACATTGAATCTTAAAAGCCGATTATGGGGAAGGATAAAAAAGTGGTATAAAAAACCTGGCTGTGCACCATCTATCGAACCTTTCCCAAAAAGCATAAGTCGCAACATGACCGGGATCAATCCACGACACAGACGGCATTACTTATCGCTGCTTCCTTCCGGATCTGACGAGGTTCGTAATTGTCTGTTGCATGGCGGCCGATCAGAGTAACTTACAAGCATTCAGGTAAGGGCCTTTAGACAGAATTCAGCCCCGCATAAAGCGGATTTCGGGAAAAGGGCACCGCTAACTCCCCGCCTAGCACAACCAGGAATTTATTATATTATCAAACAATTATTTTTTTTCAAGAAAAAAATAGGCCATCATCGGCGTTCCCCCTTTTTTCTTGGCATAAAATCCAATATATGATATTTTTTGTAAGTTATGATATTATTAAGAATTCAATATTTGTCCGACGTTACAATCCCCTCCCGGATAACTGAATAAAATCGTTAAGGAGTGATCTGAGATAGAAATTTTTCCCAATCAATTCATACCAACATCGCCTGACAATTTTAAATATAGTGCGTTTGTTCAAACAGTCAAACAGACTATTGCCGACTACGGAATGTTTCACCCCGAAGAATCGGTTCTTGTCGGTGTATCCGGCGGGCCGGATTCAATAGCCATGCTTCATGTTCTGCTCGATTTATCCCCCTGCATGTCTTTAAGGCTGGGTGTTGCCCATGTCAACCATTGTCTCCGCCACAAAGATTCGGACAATGATGCCCAATTTGTTGAATCCCTTGCAAAAGAGCTGGGTCTGCCTTTTTATATAAAAAAAGAAGACGTTCTCAAGTATCAAAAAGATAACGGACTCTCCCAGGAAGAAGCGGCCCGGCGTGTTCGTTATGCCTTTTATTATGATATAGCAAAAAAAAATGACTTTGGAAAAATCGCTCTGGGCCACCATGCCGACGATAATGCCGAACTGGTATTGATGTATTTATTCAGAGGAAGCGGCCCCCTGGGTCTCTCCGGTATACCACCGGTCAGAGATAATAAGATCGTTCGCCCCCTTATAAAATCAACACGCTCGCAAATCCTTGATTTTCTGGAGGTAAAGGGATTAGACTACGTTACCGATATATCCAATACCGATGTAAAATATCTTCGCAACCGAATACGGCATCATTTAATCCCCGCATTAAAAGAAGACTACAACCCGGCGATAACTCAAACACTTAACCGGCTGAGTTCAATTATAAGATCTGAAGAAGAATGGATCGAAGAGGTTATTGAACCTGTTTTCAAAAAAACGGTTTTAGCCATAGAAAACAAAAAACTCACCCTTTGTATTTCACGGCTGAAAGGTATTCATGTTGCCCAAAGGCGAATCATCAGAAAGGCGATCAAAAAGATAAAAGGGGATTTAAGGCGTATAACGTTTTCCCACATCGATTCTGCAATATGTCTTATGGAAAATGGTCCGGATTGGGGGAGTCTTGATTTTCCGGACCGGGTGCGGATTAAACGGACAGGAGACCATTTGCTTTTTTCCAAAGAAAAACATCCCTTGCGATCCCTTGGAATAAAAAAAAAAGAGACCCTCTTTCCTGAATACAAAATTTTCAGCAACGGCTTTAAAGCTGAAAAAGTATTCATTAAAGAAACAGGGGTATATTTAAGCTTTACCGAAACAGGGGCCAGTACCTTGTTCGATTT
>JAFDHS010000060.1 GCA_019308655.1 Deltaproteobacteria bacterium | reverse complement strand
CCCATACCTGCTGGCCGGGAGAATAGAAAAACGCGTTTCCCGGTTGGTTTCTAAAAAATCGATTTTTTCCGTATGCTGCGCGCCATGATGGAATTGCCTTTGCCGGGTCTTGCCCGTGCAAGTTTGCAGGCCTGTATCGCTGATGGTGGGGGGCAGTGACGATTTCCTTTTTAATGGTCCAAAGATAACAGGGCAGATCGAAGTGGCAACAAGATTCGGCCCAAACGGCTACCGATTTAAACTCGCCCCCACCGCAGACGAAACGTTCATCATTAATGATGAGGCGAGGTACTATGAAGGTAGCACTTCCGGATGGTGGGAAATGGGAAGCGGACAAACAATGCCGGAATTGCTTAGAGATAAGGATAGAGAGAGCACTCTTGAGGAATGTAAATTTTCAATGTCGTAATACTATAGCATTAAATAATTAGGATAAATCCCTATCCCTCTGGGTTTTTTTCCCATTAAAATGAGTCTTTTCCTCTATGGACGAAACACAAAGAACTTTGGTAATTTGATAGTATAGGAATTTTCATTTTTTAAGCTACAATCTCAGATGCTTATTGATCATTGGGATTCATTCAAGGATCGTCATCCTGGATATGTCGCTCCGCAATATGAAGAACCGGTTCAAAAAATGCTTGGCTGCGGCAAAGAAAGCGGTGGATATAGTGTGGGGGGTCTAAATCAGCCCATTTAATTTGCCCGTTTTTTGGGTACTCTCTTATTTGCTATAAATCCAGTTAGGGCAAGTCTGATGAAACACTAACCGCTGAATCCGATTGTAATTTGTGTCTTATTCCCAGGCCAAAAAACGACTCAAAAACATATCATAATAAAGCTATATCAGGCAGTTATGAAAAAGAAACTTTCCCTGCTAAAGCTCAGGGTAAAAGAATAGACTCTCCAGGTGTACCTACGATTATCAAGGCCTTAGCAGCTTAAGAATACTTTGTTTGGAATTAGGGGGTCAAATTGTGTCTAAAAAGTTGAGGCTGATTTAGACGCCCTAAATTAAAAATAAGGAGATAAATATGCTGAATCAAATTATTTCTACTATGTTAAGCGCCTATGCTCAGGTCGTTCTTCTGTTCTTACTCCTGGCGTATTTTTTTACCCACCGTAAAGATCCCCATCGAGTAGCATCTAAACTCAATTTGATACGCACCACTTTTCTGCTGTTGATGTTTATCTACTTTCTCTGGAACTGGTCCAGTGAAATTCCCCCGTCTCTACGTAATACCAGCGTTTTCGGGATGTTCATGATTAACCTGTTCTTGATTAAGAATCTGACTCTCGCCAGATGGGAGCGGCCTTATCGGAATGCTCTGGAGGCTTATGCCAAGGAGCCGGAACAAGAGGAACATCTCGATCACATCTGGCGAACAGGCAAGCGTCTTTATTATACGCATTATCTCATATCATCGCTGTTTAGTGGCGGCTCTCCCAGGCATTTTCTCCACGGCATCGCCACCGAACGGATATGCAATGATCTCGAACAAATTTTGGTTCGATACGGAAAAACCACGCATTTAATTTCTTATAAAAAGCTCGTTGCCTTTTTGGAAGAGCGTCTGGATAGCGATGAATTATTACCACAGGAAGACAAGAAGTTAATTGAACAAGCTATCGGCCGGTTTGGCCATGATGAGTGGATTGAAGAAGGGGTCGATGAATTTCTTAACAAGTTGATCGAATCTCCCGTGGATTTTCCTCATCACAAACGGCATCTATGGGCAAAAATATTTAGAAAACTGATTTAAACTTTTATGGACTCATCCCGAACATAGCCGAAAACAGACGTGGTCGTAAAAAAACAAACGGGGGCGCAAACGTCTTTTTAACGAAGAAATTTATAAAAACCGATTCGGTACTGAACGGACATGGGCATGGGTTGACAAATTCAAACTTACGGATTGGGAGAAAATATTGTTCAGGGAGCGGTCAACCCTGATGAATACTATGTCTTCAAACCGACGTTAAAAAAAGGCCCGTTACTGGTGAGGGGTAAGAGCGTAGGGAAAAAAATTGCAAACG
Organism: Deltaproteobacteria bacterium; assembly: GCA_019308655.1. GTDB lineage: Bacteria > Desulfobacterota > Desulfobacteria > Desulfobacterales > JAFDHS01 > JAFDHS01. The sequence goes on along the minus strand of JAFDHS010000060.1, from coordinate 4,134 downwards.
GTAAGGCCCGCGTTATCCCTGATGTGGTTCACCTATCTTTATTTAATGCCGGGGAGATACTGATCGCTGACACGACCACCCCCGATTGGGAGCCTGTGATGAAAACCGCTGCTGCCATTGTAACCACTATGGGTGGAAGGACCTGCCATGCAGCAATCGTCAGCCGTGAACTGGGTATTCCGGCTGTGGTCGGTGCCGGGAATGCCACGGAAAAAATCCGAACCGGACAGGCGGTGACCCTTAGTTGCGCAGAAGGGGAGGAGGGCATGAATTCTTCCATTTCGCGTTGAAAAGCTCAGCCTTAGGGACCTGAAGCGGCCGAAAACAAGGATTATGATGAACCTCGGGAATCCTGAAGAAGCGTTTTCCCTCTCAATGATTCCGAATGACGGTGTGGGTCTGGCACGTATGGAGTTTATTATCAAATTCACCCCATGGCACTTGTCCATCCCGAAATGGTAAAGGATGAGAACGTGCGGAAAGAGATAAATGACCTTGCATTCGGTTATGAAAATAAGGATGATTTCCATGGCTATTCAGGGGGACAGAAGGAATCATCGCCATAGCGGACTGTGCGGTCAGGCTCCAAGCGATTATCCCGAGGTTGCAGAATTTCTGGTCAAAGAGCGCATAGATTCCATATTCCTCAATCCCGACTCGGTCATGAAAATTACTCTCAAAGTTACAGAGATAGAAAATAAACTTTCAGGAAGGCTGTGAGCCAAATGACATGACCGTCATTTGAGCTGCAAAGAGGGGACCTTTCCCGCAGTCCCGCTCAAGCGGGATGGGGAATCTCCAATCAATCATCAGATTTCCTTGAGTTTCATTCTCCCGTATTTTCTTCATGAAATGAAAGGCAAATAAGTATCAACAAAATGGATAGAAGTCAAAAGAAGACCTGTGGGGGTTAATGATATGGAAGCGCGTTTTTTGAGCACTGAAGAGGCAGAAAAAACTTCCGTCACCGATCTATTCAAAGACCTTTCCTCCAGCGAAAGGGGTATTTCTACTTCAGAAGCAAAAGAGCGACTTCAACAGTATGGCTATAATGAGATTGAAGAAAAAAAGATCAATCCGTTAGTCAAGTTCCTGGGCTATTTTTGGGGGCCCATTCCCTGGATGATCGAAGTAGCGGCCATCCTTTCCCTGCTTGTGCAAGACTGGGTGGATTTTACCATCATACTTACACTCCTGATCTTCAATGCGACGGTAGGTTTCTGGCAGGAATACCAAGCCGGCAGTGCGGTCGAAGCACTGAAGAAGAAACTGGCGCTGAAAAGCCGGGCACTGCGGGACAACATCTGGCAGGAAGTTGACGCTAAAGAATTGGTCCCGGGTGATTTCATCCGCTTGCGCCTCGGGGATATCATCCCTGCCGATACCAAGCTCTTCGAAGGGGATTACCTGAGCGTGGATCAGTCCGCCCTGACGGGAGAGTCGTTGCCTGTCAGCAAGCAGACGGGTGACGTCGCCTACTCGGGTTCGGTTGCCAAACAGGGGGAGATGGTCGGCCTGGTAACCGCGACCGGCAACAATACCTATTTTGGCAAGACTGCTGAACTCGTCGCCAGTGCCAAGTCCGCCTCACACTTTCAGAAGGCGGTCCTGCAAATCGGCGATTACCTGATCTACCTCAGCCTTGGCCTGGTCGCACTGCTCATCCTCGTTCAGTTGCATCGCGGCGCTCCCCTGCTTGAGCTTGTTCAGTTTGCCCTCATCCTCATCGTTGCCTCCATTCCCGTTGCCATGCCGGCGGTGCTTTCCGTCACCATGGCTGTGGGGGCGCTGGCGCTTTCCAAGCTGAAGGCCATTGTCTCCCGCCTGGAGTCGACCGAGGAAATAGCCGGTATGGACATCCTCTGCTCCGATAAGACCGGGACCCTGACCCAGAACAAGCTGACATTGGGCGATCCTGTGATCTTCAGGGCCAAGGACCTACAGGACCTCGTCCTGGCGGCTGCGTTGGCCTCTAAAGCCGAAGATCAGGATGCCATCGACTTGGCTGTGATCGGCGGGCTTTCCGATCAGGAGGGCCTTAAGAAGTACCAGCAGTTAAAGTTCGTACCCTTCGATCCGGTCGGCAAACTGACCGAGGCCACCGTCAAGGATACTCAAAACCATATCTTCAAGGTAACTAAAGGCGCGCCTCAGGTGATCCTGGGTCTGGTTCAGGCTGACAAAAAAACGAGGGTCAAAGCCGACCAGCTCATTAATGATTTTGCCGCGAAGGGTTACCGCACCTTGGGGGTAGCGCGGGCTGAGGACGACGGGCCCTGGCAGTTTCTGGGCATCCTTCCCCTCTACGATCCGCCGCGGAAGGACTCCGCCGAAACCATTGCCCGGGCCCATTCGCACGGCATTAAGATGAAAATGGTGACTGGAGACAACCTCGCCATCGCCCGCGAAATTGCCGGGCAGCTCGGACTCGGAAAGAACATTTACGCTGCGGACAAGCTGCTGAAAGCCGGCAAGGAAGCAGGAGAAATGGTCGCCGATACGGGGGAACGGGTCGAACAGGCCGACGGCTTCGCCCAGGTTTTCCCTGAGCACAAGTACGGCATTGTCAAGGCGTTGCAAGCCCGCGGGCACATTGTCGGCATGACCGGCGATGGGGTCAACGACGCGCCGGCCCTGAAACAAGCCGATGTGGGCATCGCCGTCAGCGGCGCCACCGATGCCGCCCGTGCAGCGGCAGATCTGGTACTCACCGCACCGGGGCTATCGGTGATTATCAATGCGGTGGAAGAGGCCCGCCGGATCTTCGAGCGGATGAACAGCTACGCCATCTTCCGCATCACGGAAACGATCCGCATCATGATCTTCGTGGTCCTGGCAATGATCATCTTCAACTTCTATCCCATTACCGCCATCATGATCATCCTGCTGGCTTTCCTCAACGACGTGCCCATCATGACCATCGCCTATGACAATACCGGCCTTGATCCCAATCCGGAGCGCTGGAACATGCATCGGGTCATTGTTGTATCGACAGTGATGGGTTTGACCGGGGTCTTCGGCAGCTTTCTGATGCTTTATCTGGCCCTGGACTGGCTGCATCTGACGATCCCCCAGGTCCAGACCTACATTTTTCTGAAAATGGCCGTTGCCGGGCACCTGACTCTGTTTGTCTCCCGTAGCAGGGGGTTTTTCCTGAAAAAACCCTATCCCGCCCCCATCATGATCTGGTCGGCCATCGGCACCAAGTTGCTGGGAACCTTCCTGGCGGCCTATGGGTTTGGCCTGATCACACCAATCCGCTGGTTCGAAATCGGATTAATCTGGGCGTATTCCATCACCTGGTCCTTCCTCACGGACTTGGCCAAAATACGCGTTTATCGCCACTTTGGCATGGCGACCCGGCGTCATCATGATTTCCTCAAGACGACGCAAAGGCCCGTTACAACGCATGCGGGCTGCACGACGACCGCGATTCCGGCCCGAAATAAGGAGGGTCGCCGTGTATGAAAACAATGCTGGTAAGGAATATTTTTTGGGAATGTCACGGTTTAAATCAAACCACCATGAACTACAATATTCGCCAAGAGGGCAATATGATATACACAGTAACCCTAAATCCGCCCTTGGGCCGGACAGTGTGGGTTAAGGATGATTCTAACCGGATTGAAAGGGAACAAAGATACGCCGGTGGCAAAGGAATAGATGAATCCAAGGTGCTGACAAGCTTTGGGATCAGTAATAAAATGTTCGGCATCAAAATTATGCGGCTCAAACGCTGCATAGAAGACTTTAGGAAATGGGGTCAAACCTTGATCTGTGATTATTAGAAATTGCTTAGGTGTGTAGTGTAACAATTATTGATGAGTATGACGTGAAAGATGTGCAAAAGTTTGCCGTTCCCATCAAATATATGAAACATTACCCAAGCACAATGGACGGAATAGGATAAACAGGTGATTGGAAATTGGACTCGTGAATTAACCTGTGCCTTTGGCAAGGGATGGTCGAAACGCAATTTGGCACAAATGGTGAATTTTAATGCAAAAGATGGGCACGCTCCGCTTTGCCCATCCTACATCTACATCGTTACGCTCATCCAGCATTGTGGTGCTTAAATGGGTTGCTATTGTTTGACCCTAAAATTTCGAGCCGGAAATGGGGTCAACCCATTAC
>JAFDHS010000059.1 GCA_019308655.1 Deltaproteobacteria bacterium | reverse complement strand
TTTTGGATTCGGATACGGCAAAATTTGATACCTCGTACTGGGTATATCCATGAGCATCCAGAAACGCTGTTGTCGTTTCAAACAATTTGCCGACCCTGCCGTCGCCAAGCGGCTGAAAAATACCTTGTTGTCTGCATCTTTCCATGGGGGTTCCGGTTTCATAGGTGAGCATGTAGCAGGAAAGGTGTTCAGGCCCAATCTCGACTGCTTTTTTTAAGTCTGTCAACCATGATGCTTTGGATTGGCCCGGAATGCCGTATATAAGGTCAATGCCTATATTATCAAAACCTGCCTTGCGCGCCCATTTTACAGATAGCAGGGCATCCATGCCTGAATGAATCCGTCCGAGAAAGTCAAGATTTTTATCCTGAAACGATTGTACGCCGATATTTATTCGATTTATTCCAGAACTCCGATAACCCCAGAGTCTTTCAGGGGTTACCGTGCCTGGGTTTACTTCCATGGTCGTTTCAGTATGGGGAAGAATATTAAAAAATTTGTGGGCGGTTTCAATCACCTTACTGATATCTTCAACATCAAAAACAGAAGGGGTGCCGCCGCCGATATAAAAGGTGTCAAACGCGGAAAATTCGTTGGAAACCATTGCCATTTCATGTTGTAACGCTTCGATAAATGCCGCTTTAAGAGATGTATCGGTTGTGGAGTAAAAATCACAGTATGGACACTTTTTAATACAAAAAGGAATATGTATATAAAGGCCGGCATGTTGAGCCTTAGTTGAATTCATGCGGATTGGATCACCTTTTGTAAATTTGTTTTTTAAACTTTTGAATCTTCTTAGCTTCTTGTCTTAGCTTCTTGATTAATTTATAACGTTTTACGCGTTTATCAATCTTTGCCTTTCATTATATTTTCAAGTTCTTCTCCGTCAACGATCTCCTGCTGGATAAGGATTGAGGCCAGTTTATCGATCTTGTCCCAATGTTTCTCTACCAATATTTCGGTTTTTGCTGTGGCGTTGCTGATCCACTTTGTTATACGCTCTTCCACTTTTTTAAGGAATATCTGTTTGTTGATGTTCTGGGCAAGTATATCAACATGTACATACCCCACTTCTTCATCCATTCCCAGGTTGGCGATCGCTAAATAAGCCTGGTAGCTGGCCTGCTCCAGGTCGTTTGATGCACCGGTATTGATTCCCCCGGCCCCGCTTTTTTTGATATTGGCTACCCTGCCTGCCAGGAATACACAGATATTGTTGAATATTTCTTCCTTTGAAACATTTCCTGCAAAATCTTCCGCGGTGTAGGAGACGAATCCCAGCGTTTCTAATCTTGGCGCAATGGTCACCTGTTCGATCTTGATATCCGGGAGCAGAAGATATGAGAGCACGGCATGGCCGGCTTCGTGGTAGGCAGTGCTTTTCAGGTCTTCTTCAAGGTTTCTGATGTGCTTTTTTTCAAGTTTGTAACCGTATTTGATGTTGTTGATCTGTTCAATAAGGATCTCTTCGGTAATACAATTCATATTGTTGCGGATGGCATAAAGTGAAGCTTCGTTACCGATTCGCTGCAAATCGTATCCGCTCATCCCCGAGATGTATCGTACGACTTTATCGACATCGATTTTACCATCATTGGGTTTTTCCAGAATTTTTTCTATAAAAAACCTTCTGGCTTCCTTGTCAAGTTCAGGCACTTCCACAAAGGTATCAATCCTGCCCGGAGCGATAATGGCGGGATCAATGTCTTCTTTGTTTTTGGCTGTGGCTATGGTAAATACGAATTCATCCGGATCCGATGAAAGTTCATTCAAGTTCATGACCACTTGCTCGGCAGGCATATTCGTATAAACGCCCTCAATGATTCCCTTGATGTCGATTTCATCCAAAAAGACGATGCTGGGGGCAAATTTTTTGGCTTTTTGATATACGTCTCTGATGTAGTCAGGATCAAACAACTCGCTGCCGGAGACATAAATAAAAGGGATTTCCGCCTCTTTTGCAAATGCTTTGCCCAACATTGTCTTGCCCACCCCTTTGGGCCCGTAAAGCAACATTCCTTTTGGCATATCGATATCGAATTTTTTAACAAGCTCCGGCTTTTTTAAAATACTGATAATCTGTCTCAGGTTTTTTTTGATGGTCTTATTGCCGGCGATATCTTCAAAACCGATGGTGGGGAATTCAACACTCGGCCTCTCTTCCCGGAAAAGTTCTTTGGATGGAGGAAGTTTTTTCAGCTCGGCCCGATCTATTGTGAAGACAAGGTTTTTTTTCCGCTTATACGATTTCCACTCCAATTCAACGGCTTGGTTTTTTTTAAAAAGCTTTTGTTCTAAAATGTCGCTTTCTTTATACAGTTCATCGAGAAAGAGTTTGACTGATTTGGAAAGTTTAAAGGTTACTTTGTCGGGGATGGTTTGAGTTTCCCGAATAAATCGGGTGATTTTGTAAAAAAGTGCATCAGGCAGTTTTTGCTGAACGCCTTTGGCATCGATATAAGGGGCGAAAGAAAGTACCATTAGTTTAACCATATGGTCAAACCATTGATATTCCAATTTAATTTTGGATTTTTCCGTAAAATGACTTGACAGGCGCTTTAAGGATTCCGAGCCGATTCGTATCATCGAATCCAGGCTGAGCTTATTGAGTAATACAATGTAGTTTTGGGACATTGAGGAAAGAAGTTTGGGGGCAATGGCATTCCGGATCGTATCATACACCAGTTTTCTTTCTTTGGAGACGGCATCCATGATAAGTGCCTGGGCCCGCAGTTTGTTTTTTTTAAATGTACTCAAAAACTTTTTGTTTTGATAGAGTGCGCTTCCAAGTGTAGAAGTAAAGATGATAACGGCCTGACTGTAATCGACTTCGCTTTCCGCTTCTCTCCCGGTTATCAGGTCAAGCAGGGCAAGTTGTAACTGATTGTCGGCTTTTTCGATCTCGTCGAAGAGGATTATCGATTTTGGATGCTTCTTGATAAATTTTGTAAGTTCACCTTCATGGACCCCTTCATAAGTAACTGTTTGGCCCAGCAGCCGGGCTTCATTCTCCGGTTCGGCATACTGGCCCATGTCAAAAATTTTAACGGCTTCAAATTCATCTAAAAATTCCGTGATCAATTTTGCGAGATAGATTTTCCCTGAGGCGGGAGGGCCGAGAAAACTGAAAATGGCTTTGGGTGGAGTCTCCATGGGTCTGTAATTCATGTGGATAAATGCATCCACGACTTCATCGACTGCTTCGTCTTGATCGTATATGACCTGTTTGAGTCGGGTTCTTAGTTTCTCGAACTCCAAAAAGACGCTTTTGTGTGAAACCGTTTTTCCCACGCATGCTCCTTTGTCTCCGTTATTGTATATTCATGGTGATCCTGCAAAGCCTTCAAGGTACCCAAGCGCCGCAGTAAGGGGAACCTCCCCACTCATCTTCATACTTTTTGCGGCTCTCTTCTCCGGTTTTTCCGAAATCCTTTACAATCCGGGCGATTTCGGAAAGCCTTTCATCCACTTTTTGAAATAGCGTGCCTTCCGGGTAGGTTCCGTCGGGTTGGAGTTGACCGGCTTCCATATCCGTCAGGATCTCGATCCCTTCTTCAATTCTGGAAATGGACCATATATGGAATTGGTCGGCCTTTACCGCTTCGATGACTTGTTTTTTCAACATGAGATTCCGGATGTTCTTCTCCGGGATGATCACCCCCTGACCGCCGGTGAGGCCTTTATGATTACAAATATCGAAAAAGGCTTCCACCTTTTGGTTTGTTCCGCCTACCGGCTGAATTTCTCCTTTCTGACTGACGGAACCGGTAACGGCAATTTCCTGCTTGACAGGCACGTCGCTCAATGCGCTCAACAGGGCATAGAGTTCCGTACTGGAAGCGCTGTCTCCTTCCACCACCCCGTAACTCTGCTCAAAACAGAGCGAAGCCGTAAGAGAAATGGGTTTATTGTGGGCAAAATGCTCTTTGATGAAATTGCTCAGGATCATCACGCCTTTGGTGTGAATCTTCCCGCTCAGCTTGGATTCCCGTTCGATGCCAACGACCCCTTCACGACCCACCGAGACCGTTGCCGTGATTCGGTTGGGCTTGCCGAATTCGTGGTCCCCTGTCATGAGTACGGAAAGTCCGTTGACCTGACCGATCTTTTTGCCTTGGGTCTCCACCCAGAGAATGTCCTTTTCGACCAGTTCCTTTACCCGTTCTTCAATCAGGTTGGACCGGTAGATGCGCTTTTCGATGGCAGTTTCTACATGTTCTTTACGGATGAATTCCGCGTTCTTCAGGCCGGCAAAATAATCGGCTTCCTTGAGCAGATCGCTGATATCGCCCAACTCCAGGCTCAACTTGTCCCGATCTTCCGTGACTTTCATGCTGTATTCCAGTATCCGCGCAATACCGGTTCGGTCAATGTGCCGGATATTTTTTTCTTTGCAAAAACGGCTCATCATCTTGATATACTGGAGAATGCACTGTTCTTCGCGATTGATTTGGTCGTCAAGGTGAGCTTTTACTTTGAAAAATTTCTGGAAGCGCTCGTCGTAAATATAGAGCAGCTCATAGATGTAGGGATCTCCGGTCAGAACGATTTTGATGTTGAGTGGAATGGGTTCCGGGCGAATGGTCCGTGTGCTGAACAATCCGTAGAGTTCTCCGGGATCCTCAATTTTTATCTCCTGGCGTCCAAGCGCCCGCTTCAAAGCTTCGTAGGAAAAATACCATTTCAACAGATCCAGTGCCTTTATTACCAGATAGCCGCCGTTGGCCTTGTGCAGAGCCCCCGGCTTGATCATGGTAAAATCGGTAAAAAGGGCTCCGAACATGGCCTGTTTTTCGATGCTTCCGAAAAGATTCGGATACGCCGGGTTGGATTCGATTACCACGGGAGCGCCATGGGTTTCTGAATTGTCGATGAGCAGATTGACTTCATACTTTCGGAAAACACTTTCCCGGGGCGGGCCGGGAAGCGGACCTTTTTGTTGCGGCTCTTTATGTACTTTCTTGAAATCATCTATGCTTTCAAGAATATCCTTTTGAGCAGCTTCTAAAAATTCCTTGACATCCGGTTCCTCCTCGTACTTTTCCATTAAGCTTTCCATGAGATGCTCGACGACAAAGAGAATCACCTCATTATCAAGCTTAGTGTGTTTTTTTTTGAACTTTGCTTCGGCGTCACGAATTTGCTTGATCGCTATCTTCATTTTTTCCTGAAGCTTGTCGCTTTTTTCCCGAAGAACTCTTTTTTCTTCGTCGCTCTGCCGGCTTAAATCTTCCTGGCTCATGGGTTTGCCTTCCCTGTTTGCAGGGATGACGACCATTCCCACATGGGAAAATTGAAGAATGAAGCCTTCTTTCTTGGCCACGCTGGAAAACTCGTCCATAATTTTGCGCTGTTTTGTTTCAAAGTCTTGATGGAGTTCAGACTCCTTGGCACTGTAGTCATCGCTGTCAAAGGCTTCCGGGATTTTTGTCTTGAGGGTCTCGATAAAGATCTCCATATCCTTTTTCAATTCCTTGCCTCGACCGGCAGCCAGGCGGAGACTCTTGGGCTTGTCCGGGTTCTTGAAATTAAAGACATAACACCAGTCCGGCGGAACCGGTTCCTGCCTGGCTTGTTCTTCCAGAAAAGTTCTGGTAATATAGGTAAGTCCTGCCTTGAGGGGACCGGCTACGAAGATATTATACCCGCCGTCTTTCAAGCCCATACCGAACTGAATGGCATCTATCCCCCTGGTCTGACCCACTACCCCCTTTTCCAGGGGTTTGACTGATGCGGTGTTTTCGCAAGGGAGTGTTTCAGGATCAACAAAAGCTCGCAAATCGTTCACAGGTACTTCCGGAAATTTCTTAGGCATATGATTTCTTCCTATTTGTTGGTTAGGATCGCGGACTAAGTAAGGGGATTAAATAAATTCTATAATCCTGCTTGTCTTTTGCCATGATTTATTTGTTTAGTCCACGATCCTCAGGTTGAACGCTGTAAAAAAGTTCAAGTCCTTTATTTTGGCGGGGGTGGTGGAGCGGTTATTTTTGCGTCGGTTTTTTCCGGATGCTTTTCAAGGTGCTTATAACGGTTCACAGCCCGTTCCGCCAGGCGGCCGATTAAGTGGGGGAGGTCGGAATCATTCCAAAGCGAGCTGAAATCTCCGGAGGAAAGCAGTCTCTTGTTTAGCGTGTAAGGAGGGGTGGCGTGCGGCATAAGAGCGATATCTTCATACTCAAAGCTCATTTTTTTTTCCGCAAAAATATTTTCAAACAGTTCTATGGCGGTATAGATAAAAAATTTTTTTACATCTTCAGTAGATTCCGCCTTGCTGATTTTTTCTCTGAATCGGGGAGTGACTTGATGCTCGTACTTGGTGAAAGAAAGCTGTTTCGCCATGTTATCTCTCCTTGTTATAAAAAATTACTTTTTCAGCCGGTTGTATATACAGTAGTGGCCTGTGGTCCCTTTTCTCCTGGCTCTTCAACAAAACGCACCTTCATTCCAATATCAAGGGACTTGAATTTATGCCCTATTACGCTGTTTTTGTGAAAATAAATTTCCCGCTCATCCGGAGTCATAAGAAAACCGTAATCCCTTTCCGGAAAGAGTTTACTGACACGTGCACGAGGCATCTCTTCATGGTATTTTACATCCCCCCGCCGCTGTTCCGCATAATCCTGGAGTTGGCGCCGTGCAGTATTGAAGGCGGATCGTATGGCGACAAAAAGATCTTCATGGGGCTCTTTCTTTACCACCAACTCACCGTTAGGTACTGTTATCTCGATCTGAACATTATATAAAGTTCCTTTGCGCTGATGCTTATGAGGAATTTCGACCCGTACCCTGCAACTCATAATCTGGTCGTAAAAAAGATCCAGATTTTCTGCTTTCTCCCGAATCGCATTTTCATCCGCTTCGGTAAGCTTAAAGTCGCGTGCGGTAATTTGTAATGGACTTTTCATGGTATTTCCTCCTTATTCATTTTCCGGTGTCGGCCGGTCGGGAAACATGTAGGGCTTATCTTCTTCCTGAGATTCAAACACATCTTCGGCCAACTCATCTATTTCATATATCTTGTTTTTATCGGG
>JAFDHS010000058.1 GCA_019308655.1 Deltaproteobacteria bacterium | reverse complement strand
GACCGGGCAAACATCGGGCGGTTCTATTTCACAGGTATACCCGCAGACCGAGCAAATATAATAATCCACTTCTTCCGGGTTATCAAGGTTGTCCAAAGCTTTCTGGTACAGATTGCTGTGAACCTCTTCAACATCATTGGCATATTGAAAAAAGCGTTTTGCAACCTTTTGGCCCTCTTCCTCGGCATCTTTTATCATGGCCGGATACATGGTCTTGAATTCATGTTGTTCACCGGAAATCGCATCTTTTAAATTTTCGACCGTGGTTTTGATTCCTCCAAGGTTTTTCAGATGGGCATGGGCATGTATCGTTTCTGCTGCTGCTGCTGCCCGAAAAAGTTTGGCGACTTGCGGATATCCATCTTTATCAGCCTTTTTGGCATAAGCAAGGTATTTTCTATTGGCCTGGGATTCACCGGCAAAGGCTTCTTTTAAATTCTGTTCGGTTTTGCTCATCAAGGCTCTCCTTTTTTTCTTTTTTAGAAAAGTTTTTTTCTGAGTAAACGCTTTGTCAGATTATGTTTTTAACATAATGAACAGTGCATAATCAATTATTATGCATCAGAAAAAAATCAATCGGATCCATGGGATTTGTTCTTTTACGGCTTTATCCGGTTCCCGGGCATTAGGTTTTTCTGATCCTTTTCAGGGCCTCTTCAGCCAAATCCTTCACACAACAGGGCTTAAGGCGGCCGTATAAATAAATCTCCAATATTTTAAGGTCATCCAAAAGCGGTTCAATTTCTGAAACAGCCTTCTTTGCCCCGATCAGTCCAAGGACCCACACGGCCATACCCCTGAGCGTCGCATTCCGAGATTTCAGGAAAAACAAGAGATGAGGAGCGGCATCCCCGGCCAGTTCGGGTCTTACCTGAGCCAAGCGACCGATCCCCCATAAGGCCCCAGGCTGAAGGGGCTCATATTCAAGGAAGTTTCCGTCTGGTCTGATGTAGGAGAGCAAAACAACTGCATATTCCCGAGCCAATTTTTCATGGCAGGCCATGATTTCACCCATGGCTTCGGGGCACCCCCAGCCAATTCCGCCGGACTCATCGTTTAACTGCCACATCAGACGGCGCATAATCACGCGGGCCGATTCCATATTCCGGTCCGCAAGATTTGAAACAACAGCGCCAAAGCCGGTAACCGCAGCCCATTTTATTTTGGGGTCTCTATGGAGAAGCAATGAGAAAAGCGGGTTGATAACTTTGCGTGGCGGAAACCGCCGTAAAGCCTCCATTGCCGCTTTCATATCCTCTGATCCGAGGTACGCTAAAACCTGTTTTTTAAGACTTCGGCCGGTGCATTTTCCCGGCAAACTTTTTTTTCCGACCATATACCCCACTTAGAAACGCAAGCAATTGTCTATACATGACAAAGCGGGAAAGTGAGCTAAAGTGAATGAATCGCTCAATTTTACACACTTTAGATCACTTTAAACTCTTCTTCACAAACATATAAGCTAACCGTTCATATTCCCAACATAATAATAAAATTAACCCTCTAATTTCATATTGTCCATGGGGAGAACACCTTATTTTTATAGGTAAAAATAACGAAATTTAATGGGTGAAAAGAAGACTTGCCGGGAATTTATCCCATTTTTTCACCGCCTGGTGAGGGTCAAAATCAGCATGCAATCTTTACTCGGCGCATTTCCCGGCCACAAACAATCCAAGCCATTGCTCATCCAGTTTCTTTACATCATTGACAATGGATGCCAGGCGGCTTTTCAAAACCTTTTCCTTATCCGGATAGCCGGCATAATAAACAATGGCGATGGGCAGATCCGGGGGATAATATTTTTGAAGTTGCGCAACAACCTTATCGATGGAACGAAGAGACATGTACCATATCATGGTGGTTTCATATTTTGACAAATCTTTTAAGATATCATCTCCTTTTTCCCCATTTTTACCAAACATGGACTGGGGTGAAGTCAGGAGAACAAACCGAACGTCGTTGGATGTAAAGCTTTGTTTCAGGGCCGCTCCGGCTGCATTGAAAGCACCCAGGCCGGCAACCACTTCAAACAGGCTTTCATCAAATCCTTTGAGCAGATAGTGGATGGACGGGCCATAGACGCATGGGTCGCCGCCGTCCATCATGACAACGGTTTTGCCTTTTTCGATTTTACTGCGCACAAATTCCTGGACTTTTTTTCTTTGCTTTTCGGCGCCGGCTGCCCATGCATCGTAATCGGTTTTTTTCAATCGGGACGCCTTTTCGCCGATAATGCCTTCCCAGGGATTGAAGGCAACTTTGCCGGGATCAATATATGTGCCGAACATTTTGAATTTTTTCGGCATGCCCGGCGAGCAGAGAATGACATCCGCCTTCCGAACGATGGAAAGCGCCCTCGTAGCAGTCAGATCCGGCCCTGCCGGACCCATTCCGACAACATACAATTTACCCGAGTTGTCGCCGTATGCATTCAAAAAAAGACATAAAATGAAAACAAAGGGAATAGCGGCCGTACTCAATACGATTTTTACTTTGTGCATAAGTTCTCTCCAAAGGTAAGAGGGTAACAGGTAGATGTTCACCGTTTTCGGGAAATGCCAACGCGTTTCCATACATAAAGTCCCAAAAACAGGTTCACCATAAGACTCAGACCCAAAATAATTCGGGTGAACAGCGATGTTTCACCCAACAGGCTATTTCGGACCACAGGCGTATTTTTCAAGCCGGTTCCATCAGCACCCCGGCGATTCACTTCAAAACCGGCATGCACTGCATGGCCCACGCCGTCGTTGACTTCTATTCGCCATGTTCCGGGCATTTGCGGGAAAAAAGCGAATCTTCCCATTTGATCGGTCCGGCCGTTCTGGTATTCCACATTTTCGTCATCGGGACCAAAAACAAGCACCTCGGCATACCGCATCGGTTCATTGTCCGAATAAAAAAACTCGGCTGTGATGGTCGCATTTCCATCAATCACGCGGTAGGCGGTACCGTGGGCTGAAGCCGGTTGGGATGCCATGGATTGATACATGAAAACCAACGGTAAAACGAACAGGCAATAAATTATACGTTTCATGGTCTTGCCTCAAAAGTAAGAAATGTGGTGAAAATCAGATAATCCAAATCTTCCCGGTTTTCCAAGTCAATTCGATGCCGACTGTAAATCAGCAGTCCGTCATTTTTCGACATGGGGATACGGGCAATCCCCTTTTCATCGGTTTGGGTTTTCTGCCCGTCGGCAGTGAACATCGATGACCCGGCCAACGGTTCTCCGTCAAATAAAAGCTTAAAGGGGACCTCTGCTCCCGGTACCACCTGGAATGGATCTTCAAGGGGAACGATCTCAAATTTCATGCCGACCGATTTTCCCACCGGACTGACAGGATGAATCAGCGACTTTGCATAATGTGTGGAAAAAAAAGCGTCCAGCACATCCAGGCCTTGTTTTTGCGCTTCCTTCCGGGTCATGAATTTTTTACCTTTTGTGGTGTTGACCCGATGCCCCCACTTGCTGGTGACGGTCGCCATGGCCACGGGAGTCTCTGATTTGAAGACGACCCGGTCCTTTTCATCAATGCGCTGAATGGCAAGCTCAGTGCCCTCTGCGCTGTAAGCCTTGACCTCCTTGACACAATCGGGATTATAAGCATCGATCCGTTCGGACAGGATACCCCGGGCAACCACGTAACCGTCATCGGCTTTCATGACCCAAAGATGGTGGGCGTAAGCCTGGGATGCCAATAAAAGGGCCGGAATGAGTAAAAGCAGAATATTTCGGATGAATCTCATCGTATGATCCTCTCTTTAGAGCCTGTTTAAAAATTGATGAATCGGCTGTAAAAGCGTGACAGCGGTTCAAATCGTCGTAAATTTTCGGCAAATAGGCTTGCTATTCACCTCAAATTTGCAACAATTTGCCCTCGCTTTCACACTTTTTCGCTTCGATCCCCTATTTTTTAAACAGGCTCTTAAATTAAATTTTCGTAAACAATGCTTTTTAGAACTCAAATTTTACACCACCGGTAACAATCGCGCCCGGAGCAATGGTGTCTGCACGCCCTTGAGTTTTAGAAATCGCATATTCTTCATCAAAGATGTTCTCCGCATTCACATAGACGGTCAAGCGATCAAAAAAGCGTCTCGAAACCGCCACGTCCACGGTCCAGTAGTCGCCGGCTTTCAATGTGTTCTCGTTATCATAATAAATATCAGCGTAGTAATTGGCAGTCAAAGATACATCAACGATCTTCGGGTTCTGATAACGCCCCCCGAAATGCAGGTTGTGACGGGGATTGTTCGGCAGATAATTACCTTCCAGGTCGGCGTTGTTTTCGTCTTTGTCCACTTCGGAGATGTTATACGTATAGTTGGCGAAAAAGGTCAGTTCACTTGCAGGATACCATTGCAGTTCCGTCTCGATGCCGTAAATGTCCACCTCGCTGATGTTATCTAACTTGTAATCGTAGCGTGTCTTGCCGCCGCTGATGGTACCGGTGCCGATCAACCGGTCGCCGATGTAGTCTTCGGCAAAGGACTGGTAAAAGGTCAGTTTACCCAACAAGTTGTCCAGCAGGAAGCGCTCCGCACCCACATCATAAGACCAGATCTCTTCGGGCTTCAGATCCGGGTTGGCCTCACGGTAATACGTGCCTCCACCGCGGACATGTACCTTGTAAAGCTCAAACAGGCTGGGAGCACGGAACCCTTTTCCGCCGGAGGCCCGCAAGGTGGTTTTATCATCCAGATGATAGGCAATGCCGAGCTTGGGAGAGAAACTACCCTCTGTGTCGGTGCCGTATTCATTGTCGTATGCCGGTCGTCCGGCACCGGCCTGGCTGTCCCAGTTGGCACCGTCGGAAGTTTCGATCCAGTCGTACCGGGCACCCAGGTTGACGATCAAGCTGTTGTCAAAGAAGCGTAAGTCCATGTTGGCAAAGGGCGAAATAAAGCGCTGTTTGCCCTCGGCACCGGCATCTCGTGTGCTTTCTACATACTCATTATCATAGTCCCAGGTGGATTCCTTGAAGGCCGCACCCAAAACAAGATTCGCCCCGCACTGAAAAGGAATGGTTCCTTGAAAATCCGCTCCCCAGGTTTTGGATGGGGCCTCTTCTTTGCGCAAGAGCGAAGTGTAAAAATCTTTAGACGTATCCTGGTAAGCGGTCTTGTCCGCACGGTTTAAATAAACCAGCCCTTTGAGGCCAAAATGTTCTCCCTCATACGAGTAATTGAGCCAGTATTGATCAAGTTCCAGTTCATCGTAGAAGAACTTTCTTCCTTTTCCCGTTTCATGATCATAATACAGGGCCGTGAAGGAAAGATCAGACGAGGCATTCAGATCATAGGTCGCCTTGCCGAATACTTTGCCCACGTCCCGGTAGCGCTTGATGTTGTAGGTCTCCGGATGGTCGGTCATGTAAAAGCCATCGCTTTCCTCGTAACCGCCGGCCAGCATAAAACCGAAATCCTTTATTTTCTGACTGTGAAATCCGAACCCTCCGTAGGTATCGGCGGTGCCCACATCAGCCCGGATGGAGGTCTTTCGCCGGGTTCTTGGCTTTTTGGTAATGATATGAATCACCCCGCCCAAGCCTTCAGAGCCGTAAAGGGCGGATGTGGGCCCCCGAACAATTTCGATGCGCTCGATGGTTTCCTTGGGAATGTGACCCCAGGCAACCCAGGCAATGGAATTGTTGAAGTTGTCGTTTTGCGGAACGCCGTCTACCAGCACAAGCACCCTGTTTTTACCCACCCCTCGTATGATCAGCGGACTCACAATACCGTTTGACTGCTGACTATAGTGCCTGAAGTTGTATATACCTGCCATACTTCGCACAATGTCCTCAACACGTTGATGGGGTGAGGCCATGATTTCTTCGCTGGATAAAACCGTAACGCTTTGAGGCGCGTCGGACACCGAAATTTCAGTTCTGCTGGTTGACACCACGACCTCATCCAGGCGGTGTATTGTTTCATCCTTTTCGACGGCCGAAACCCAGACCGGAAATAAAAAAGCCGCAATAAAAATTCCGATTCCTGAAGTTAGACACACCCGTTTCCATCTGTTCATCAAATTTTTCCTCTGGTTTTCCATTTCATCCTTTCCAATCGGTTTACTTTTTTGTCACCCTTACAATTCCCTTGCGGCTCTCCATCAAACAAAAAAAGCCACAAAGATCCTAAGCTCCCCAAAAGGGAGTATAGACCTTCATGGCCTGTTTTGTTTTTTTATAATTTTTAAATTCCGCCGATATCTGCGGAGTTTAAGG
>JAFDHS010000057.1 GCA_019308655.1 Deltaproteobacteria bacterium | reverse complement strand
GGTGTGCCGCCCAACAGTCCCGGTGCAATAACCAGTTTATTGGATTTACTCAACGGATGACAGGTTGCCGGGACTTCATCCAGAATCATTTTGGATGTCAGCGCTCTACCGCCCAAGGCTGCCAGTTCTCCGGCTTCCTCAAAGGTAAATGTCTTTTCCTTGGTGTTTATTCTCAGTAGCTTGGACATATGGTTCTGTTCCTTTCTTCTTACTCATTGGTAAGAATAACGAGAAATTCCTGCTTCACCGAGGATGCCCGAACCAACTGCTTAGGTCTTACTGTCTCTCCACAGGCTGTTACTGTAAAACCTACGGCCAGTTTGTTAATATTATTTTTCTTGTGCACAAAATATCAGCTTGGCTCTCGCTATTATATTTATGTAGAAAATGAATAATTATAACTATGTTTAATTAAGAAATCAGCTACAGTTTAAAGCTCTTTAACAGCGATATGGTAATCCTGGCTTTTTTTGAACAAAACCCCCAGAAAGGGAATATTGCCCGTGGTCAATTGTTGGGGATTGAAATCAGGGTCGGCATTCAATGCTCTGATCCAGTTGATCAGCTCCCGGGTGGCCGGTCTTTTCTCAATGGAATCAAGCTCCCGAAGTTTGTAAAAGGTTGAAATCGCATTTCCCTCAAGCGTTGGGGCAAGATCCGGAAAATGAACCTTTATGATCCTGCGCATCATTTGGGGATCGGGAAAAGCGATGTGATGAAAATTGCACCTGCCCAGAAACGGGTCAGAGAGGTCCTTTTTGGCGTTTGAGGTGATGATGATTACCGGACGATGCCTGGCCGTTACGGTTTCGTCGGTCTCAATGATGTCAAACTGCATCTGGTCCAGAACATCGAGCATATCATCCTGAAAATCGGTATCCGCCTTGTCTATTTCGTCGATCAAAAGGACCGCTCTTCTCTCGGAAGTAAAGGCCCGGCCGATCTTTCCCATCTTCAGGTAATCTTTGATGTTGCTGACATCCCTGATGGAATCGCCAAAACGGCTGTCATTGAGCCTTGTTAAGGTGTCGTATTGGTAAAGGCCTTCAATAAGCTTTATGCTCGATTTTACGTTGAGTACGATAAGGGGCATGCCCAGCGTCTCTGCAATGGCATATGCCAGCATGGTTTTGCCTGTGCCGGGTTCTCCCTTGAGCAGAAGCGGCATCTCAAGGGCCATGGATATGTTGACGATCTTGGCCAGTTCATCGTCTAAAACATAGTCTGTGGCTCCTGAAAAAGTTTTTTCGGTCTTGTCAATCATCGGGCCCTCTATGCCTGGACTACTGTTTCCTTATTTGTTTCTGATCCTTTCCGAAAGCTCTTTTGTTAAATTAAGGACTTTTTTTGCAGAATCAAGGGGCAGGGAACCCGTACCGCAGCTCGGCGTTATAAGTGTCCGGGCCTTTAGTTGCGCTCTGTCAATGCCAAGTGCCTCGATCTGTGCGGCCTGGCGTTCCCACTTGGATAACAGGGAATCGGCTGTTTCTTTTGCCACATCTTCGCTATTTGAGGTTGGAACGATTCCCCAGGCCAATATCCCGCCTCTTTGGATAAATTTTTTAATTTGGTCCGGATAAAGCATAAACTTGTCGAAAAAAGAATACGCATCAAAACTCACGATATCCAGCGAAGACTCCAGAAGGAGTGACCATTCGGCATTGGCACAGATATGTACCCCGGCAAGGCCGCCTTCCGCATGGACCGCATCTATGGTCTCTTGCAGACAGTTTTCGACTTCTTTTTGTGATATGCTTATAAAAGCGGATGATCCGAATCCTGTAAGTCCGGGTTCATCAAAAAATAATATAACAGGACAACCCAATGATGAAAGTTGCCTGATCTGCCATCTGGCTTTCATCGCAATCAGTTTTATGGCAATATCTTTGAGCTGTTCGTTATAAAAAATTGCTCTTCCGTTCTGATCGACCACGCCGGTCCCGAAAGTAAAGGGGCCGGTGATTTGCCCCTTGACCGCAACCGGTGGGTGGGAAAGTGACTTTAAGCTTTTCATTAACTCGAAAAATCCCCTGGCGGTATCCGGTGTAAGCGCAAACCTTGATTTGGACAGATCCGCCATCCCTTGTGTAATAGCAAGGTAGTCTTCATAAAATTTCAGAACATCCGCTTCAAATGTTTCGCCGGATGTATTTATATATGTTTTGTCTTTTTCAACGGTAAGACCGGGCATGCCGGGAAGAAACTGCGCCATCATGCCTTCTTGTTTAAAAACCGGGAGCTGGACCCACAAGGGAATTTCAGGAGTATATTCCATCATGAGCTTTACGGCTTCAACGTGATCGTCCATGGGAAGGCTTCCGATCAATGCCGGAAGAGAGTCGGCCTGAAAATTGGTTTTTATCATTTGTTCACCTTATTGAACTTTAAAAAAATCCATTAATCAATTTACGAAGAAATGTTAAAAAATCGATTTGTATCACGAAATATCTTGATTTTTCGGCTCAAAGCTCTATTGAAATAAAAGAGAATATCGGGGAAAAGAGTGTTGATGTTTTAATATCTTTATCATAACTCTAAATTTTTCAAAACATAACTTTTTGAAAATATAGATTGATAATCACTTTTTTACGACTATGGGTTTGAAAAAACGAAAGGGTTGAATTCGTGCCTGTCCTTTACCGGCAAACCGGCAACGCCAAATTCCAGCAGATTCATGAACTTGCGAAATATTTGTTTTTTGTAGTCTGTGCTTTGCTGGTATCCGGCTGTTCCACAATGATTTCCTCCGCAACGGTCAACCTGGCCGATAACTTGTCTGATGCGATCATCAACAATGATGATCCGGCAACGGTCGAAGCCGGAGGTCCAGCGTATTTGTTGATGATTGACAGCCTGTTAAAGGGTGATCCGGACAATGAGTCTTTACTTCGCGCTGCTGCAAACCTGTATACTTTTTATGCGGGTCTGTTCGTTAAGGATAATTCGAGATCAAAAAAATTGACCGCGAAAGCCATAAACTACGCTTTTCGAGCAGTTTGTGTGCGTCGGTCATCTGCTTGCGCTTTACGGGATGTCCGGTTTCAGACATTTTCAAAAATCATCACCGGGATGGGTGTTAAAGATGTACCGTCATTGTATGCCCTCGGGGCTGCCTGGGCCGGTTGGATTCAAAGCCGCAGCGATGACTGGAATGCGATTGCCGAAATTTCCCGTGTCGAAACGATCATGCAACGGATTGTTCAATTGGATGCGTTTTACCAGGATGGGGGAGCTCACCTCTATTTGGGTACATTGGCCACATTGCTTCCACCTGCTTTGGGAGGCAAACCGGATTCAGGGCGAGAACATTTTGAGCGTGCCATCGAAATTTCCGGCGGTAAAAATCTGATGGCAAAGGTGACTTATGCCCGACAATATGCCCGTCTGGTGTTTAATCGTGAACTCCATGACCGGTTATTACGAGAGGTTCTGAAGGCTAAACCCGATGTACCGGGATATGGGCTTATCAATACCTTCGCACAAAAACAGGCCCGGGAATTGCTGGACGGTGCCGACAACTATTTTTAGAGGGTTAAGAAATTCAGATGACTATACCTGCCATACTGCGAAGTTTTGTTGTTGTGTTTTTTCTTTTATTGTCATGTCCGGCCCATGCCGTGGTTTTCAAGATTGCCA
The DNA here is from genome assembly GCA_019308655.1 of Deltaproteobacteria bacterium. Classification (GTDB taxonomy): domain Bacteria; phylum Desulfobacterota; class Desulfobacteria; order Desulfobacterales; family JAFDHS01; genus JAFDHS01. The sequence continues at coordinate 2,627 of JAFDHS010000057.1, read as the reverse complement.
CCTTGTCGCCGGACGGGTCTTTCTGGATGCAGAAAATGCGGGAAGGTGCCGAGGAGGTCGCGCAAAAAACCAACAACCGGGTACGTTTTAAATTCTACCCGGGAGGGGTCATGGGCGACGACAAGGTGGTTTTACGTAAAATTCGCATCGGTCAGCTGCATGGAGGGGCAGTGGTCAGCGGGAGTTTGTCGGATTATTTTCCCGACAACCTGGTGTATGGTCTGCCCCTGAAATTCAAATCTTTCGATGAGGTCGACTACGTTCGTAAGCGCATGGACCACCTTCTTAACGAAGGACTGGAAAAGAGTGGGTTTGTTACATTTGGACTGGCGGAGGGAGGCTTTGCCTACATTATGTCAAACGCGCCGGTACGGACCCTGGATGACCTGCGAAAACGGAAAGTATGGGCCCCGGACAATGATTTGACGACCCTGGAAGCAGTGAAAGCCTTTGGCATAACCCCCATCCCGTTGTCCATCGCAGATGTTCGGACAGGCCTGCAAACCGGGTTGATCGATACGGTGACCATTTCACCCATTGGTGCTGTTGCACTGCAATGGCATACGCAGGTTAACTATCTGATGGATATTCCCCTCTTCTATATTTACGGCTTGTTGGCGGTAGACCAAAAGGTGTTTTCAAAAATACCACCGGGCCATCAAAAAGTTGTCCGTGAAGTGATGGGTCGGGTGTTTCGGGAAATCGACCGCCGGAATCGTGAGGATAACGTAAAAGCCTTGGAAACACTGCGTAAACAATCCATTCAATTTGTCAAACCATCAGCAAAAGCCTTGAAGGAATGGTCTTCTATGACTTCTGTGGTATCGAAGCGACTCATTGATACAGGCAAATTGTCAGAGGGCATTTTAAATACCCTGGACGGTATTCTCGGGGAATATCGGTCTCAACACGCTGATGTCGATAAATAAAAACATGGACGAATCGTTTTTGGAGCGTGTCCGGGTATTTTTGTACCGGCTCGAAGACGGGATTCTGTTCGCCTTGGTGCTGCTGATGATCGGTATGGCGGTCACACAGATTCTCCTTCGAAATCTGTTTCACTCCGCCATCATCTGGGGTGATATGCTGGTGCGTATTCTGGTGCTTTGGATAGGTCTTATCGGGGGAATGATAGCCAGTCGGCAGGACAACCATATCCGTATTGATATTGTTGCCCGTTATCTGCCCAAGGGTGCCGAAGTCGCTGTTCAGGGCATTGTAAAACTGTTTGCCTCATTGGTTTGTGCGATCATGTCCTATTACAGCCTTGAGTTTGTAAAGATGGAGTTTGAAGACGGGGGGATAGCGTTTGCAAACGTGCCGGCCTGGGTATGTGAAGCGATTATCCCTTTTGCTTTTACCATCATCTCGCTGCGTTACTTGATTTTGTCGTTAATTAACTTTACAAAGTTCTTTAAGTCCGGATCGTGACTGTATACATTCTTTCGCTGATATTGATTTTGCTGTCCATCCTGGGAACGCCGCTTTTTGCCGTTATTTTAGCGGTTGCAATTCTGGGGTTTTATTATTTGGATGTTAATTTGTCAGTAGTTGCCATCGAGCTTTATCGAATTGCCGATACGCCGGTTTTATTGGCCCTTCCATTGTTTACACTCGCCGGTTATTTGTTGGGAGAAAGCAGGACACCCCAACGTCTGGTAGCTCTCACCCGGGTATTTCTTGGCTGGATGCCGTGTGGACTGGCAATTGTAGCTTTGGTTGCCTGTGCATTGTTTACCGCTTTTACCGGTGCTTCCGGTGTAACCATTGTTGCCCTTGGCGCCTTACTGTATCCGGCATTGCGGCAAGGGGGATACCAGGAAAAATTCAGCCTCGGACTGGTAACCACATCCGGCAGCATGGGCCTCCTGTTCCCCCCTTCGTTACCGCTCATTCTTTACGGCATTATTGCGCAGCAGATGAGTATGGGTCAAAGCTTCTCCCTTGGGGATCTGTTTTTGGCAGGACTTCTTCCGGGGTTACTCATGATCATTTTGTTATCCTTTTGGATCCTGTGGGTAAACCGTCATGTAACCATACCCGTAACATCTTTTTCAGGCAAGGAAGTGTTTGCAGTGCTTCGTCAGGCGATTTGGGAAATACCGCTGCCCTTTTTTGTGCTTGGGGGTATTTATGGCGGCTTTTTTGCCATATCGGAAGTCGCAGCGGTTACGACCCTGTATGTGATCGTGATCGAAGTTTTTATCTACAAGGATATCAAGTTGTCACAGCTTCCCGGTATTATACGGGAGTCCATGGTTATGGTTGGGGGGATTCTGCTCATACTGGGAGTATCGTTGGCATCTACAAATTTTCTGATCGACGCTGAAGTGCCGATGCGGTTGTTTGCGCTGATTCAGGCCCACGTAACCGACAAGATTGTTTTTTTGATCATGTTGAACGTATTATTGCTGCTTCTGGGCGCTGTTCTGGATATATTTTCCGCGTTGGTCCTCATGGTACCGCTGATACTTCCCGTGGCTCTGAGTTACGGTATCGATCCGGTTCATTTGGGCATCATCTTTTTGGCCAACATGCAAATCGGCTACTTGACGCCGCCTGTGGGCATGAATCTGTTCATCGCCGGCTATCGATTCAAAAAACCCATCACTGAACTCTACCGTGCC
>JAFDHS010000056.1 GCA_019308655.1 Deltaproteobacteria bacterium | reverse complement strand
GTGACCCGCCGCATGGCGGCAGCCAAACCGGCCATGTTGATCTATACCCTGGGAATTACCCAACATACCTGTGGGGTTAACAATGTAATGTCCACGGCCAACCTGCAAATGCTCCTGGGCAATATGGGTGTTGAGATGGGCGGCGTCAATCCTTTGCGCGGCCAGAACAATGTCCAGGGCGCCTGTGATATGGGCGCACTGCCCAATGTCTTTCCCGGCTATCAGAAGGTAATTGATGTCACGGCAAGGGCCAAATTTGAAAAGGCATGGGGAGTGGAAAACCTGCCGGACCAAAACGGTCTGATGCTGCCCCAAATGATGGAGGGCCTGGTAGACAAAACGATCAAAGCCCTGTACATATTCGGCGAAAACCCGGCCAATACGGAACCTGACATTAAAAAGGTTGAGCATGAACTGGCCTCGGCGAACTTTCTGGTCTGTCAGGATATATTCCACTTTCTGGTCTGTCAGGATATATTCCCGACCGAAACAACGCGTTTTGCCCATGTGATTTTGCCCGCCGCCGCATGGAGTGAAAATGACGGTACCTTTACCAACAGCGAGCGAAGGGTCAACCGGGTGCGCACGGCAAGCAAAGCACCGGGAGAAGCCATGCCCAACTGGTGGGTATTCAAGGAGCTGGCAAAGCGTATGGGTCAGGAATGGTCCTCAAACAGTGCCAGGGAAATCTGGGACAATGAAATATCCGTACTTGCCCCTCAACTTCAGGGAATCAAGTATGCGCGTATCGAAGGAGACGGACTTCAATGGCCGGCGCCTGACGAAAGCCACCCCGGTACTCCATTCCTTCACAAGGAAGGAAAGTTTACCTGCGGTCTTGGAAAGTTAAACCCCGTGGACTGGACACCGCCCGCGGAAGTGCCTGATGAAGAATATCCGTTTGTGCTCAGTACGGGCCGGCGGCTTTTTCAGTATCACACCCGTACCCAAACGGGCCGGTGCGAGGGTTTAAATGATATGCTGGGCGAGGAAACCGCCGACATGTCACCAGCTGATGCAGATGCGATGGGCATTGAACACGGTGAAACGGTCAAAGTCAAATCCAGACGCGGCGAAGTCAGCTTAAAGGCAAATGTCACCAATCAGGTGCCGCCGGGTATGATCTGGATGGCCTTTCATTTTCGGGAAGCATGCGCCAATTGGTTGACCAACGCAGTATTTGACCCTGTAACCCTGACAGCAGAATACAAAGCCTGTGCAGTAAAGGTAGAAAAGATAAGTTAGCTGTATAGTGAGCAGAAAACAGTGAACAGTGAGCAGGAAAAGCAGAAGAATCACTGTTCACTGCTTACTGTTCTTCCCCCCTCTCCCACTCAAACCACACGATATTGCGTTTTTCAGTGCTGAATTTTACCATGCGTACAATCTGTACACGGCTAATTCCTGCTTCACAGAGGCCGCCCGAGCTAACTGCTTAGGTCTTATATTGGGGCATCTAAAAACCCGATCCGGGGGCTGTATTTTTTTGATCAGTTTTTGGGCCTGGTAATAGCATGAAGTTTATTTTTGCAAGGAACAGGTTTCCCGACTGGTTTTGATAAAGAATGGGGCATGGTTGGAGGTAAAAATCGGCGGGTCTCTTCTTAAAATCGGCGCAATGGCCGGGTGCCGCTTAAATTCCCTGTCCAGAAACCGGCGTACCCGATGCCGATGCCATCCCCTGGGATGTTCAAAATTTCGATACAATGAAAGATCCCCATCATAAAAATCAGAGGTGTTGAGATTTTGCACTTCAGGCCCATAGGCCGGCAGGTTAAAAACAGCAAGGTTGAGAAACCCGATCCTGTCGCTGTGGTCTGCGGTAAACTTCAGGGTCTTTTCCGCCTCGACCCGCGTTTCCGCCGCAGTACCGAAAAGCAGATACACATAGGTGGCAATCCCGGCTTTTTTAAGGGTGTTCAGGGCCGCTGCGACCATTTTAAGATCAATGCCCTTATCCATACTGTCAAGGACCTTCTGGTCCCCGGATTCCAGGCCTAGCTTGAGCATCAGACAGCCGGATTCTTTCAAGGCCCTGCAAAAATTTAGGTCCGTCAGGTGAGAAGTGACCCTGGCAAAGCCGTACCAGGGAGGACCCGGTGGATTTTTTATTATCGCTTTCATGAGTTTCGGACTCACGGCATTGTCAAGCAGATGGATGAGCACGGGCCTTGTCCTTGCCGAAAGGGCATGAAGGTCCTTGATGACCAGCGGCACCGGCACCGGTTTGTAGGGATTTTTCTCAGCCCGTTCCGGACAAAAGGAGCAGCGGTTCCAGTAACAGCCGCTGGACGCGCTATAGGGGAGTATAAATCCGGGAGACAGGTAAGAATTTGAAGAAAAATGGTCATAGTCGGGGATGCCGTAGGGGCAATCCATGGGTATGCCCAAAATATCAAGCAGGGCTGCTTCCCCGGCTCCCGCCACCATGTGATCGAACAGGCCTTCAAAGGGGTTCTGCCAATCAGGTGCTCTCATCCAGGACGTTACCAGGCCGCCGCCGACGATAATGCACGTTTCCGGGCTGATCCGCTTTAAATATCCGGCCATGGCAAAGGTGGTCAGCGCCTGACTGAGATAATTCAGAGAAAACCCCACAACATCAGGGTTTTCTTTTTCCACAAGCCCGGAAAGTCTCCGGCTGAAATAGGGAAAAAAAATGTTTTGCTCCGGGATTTCGGCGGCCTTGATCAGGTCCTGGCTCCGCATGGGCGAAAGATGCTCATCCTGATAATTGGCCAGACCCATTTGTACCCCTTTCGGCCGGGCAACCGTATAAACAATGCGGTTAAGGTCCGAAACCGCCCGTTTGTAACGGTCCATATTCTCAAACCCAGGTCTCCCTGTCAGTGTTTCCAGATTGGTTTTCAGGTTACGACAGGCCCGCCGCGTCCAGGTGTCCGACTCCCGGACAGGGGAATTCAAAAGATGCTGCATTGCTTCCAAATTAGCATCCAGGGCAGTAAAAGCGATCCGGTGCTGCTGCAAAACACCCGCAAGCTTTGCAATGCCGGCGGGAGGTTCACAGGGTTTTGCAACGGGAGGATATATTAAAATGATCTTGTTTTCAGTCATCGACAGCAGGTTATCTGTTGGAGAGATGAAAAGAACTTGGGAAGGGGATTAAAACCCAGTCATAATAATGGCTGCCAAAATGCCCTTGAAAAAATTCAGCCGGATAATATATCTTTAAATACGACCCCGTAAATTTCCCATACCGTCACGAAAAGCGCGGCTACGATAGGCCCGACGACGAACCCGACCGGACCGAACAAAATAATTCCCCCTAATGTTCCGAAAAAAATCATCAGCTCGTGCATCTGAGTGTCTTTACCCACCAGGCGGGGACGCAGAAAATTATCAATACTGCCGACGACAAGAGCGCAAAAAAGCGCAAGGCCGATTCCTTTGGCATAGGCGCCGCCTGCAATCAGAATGATAGCAGCCGGTCCCCAAATAAACGCCGTACCTATGCCTGGAATGATTGAAAGCACAGCCATAACCGTCCCCCAGAAAACAGGACTCTGTATGCCCACGGCCGCAAAGGCAATACCTGCCATACCGCCCTGTAATATCCCGATCACGGCGGTGCCCTTGAGTGTGGCCCGGGTTACCGAGATAAACTTATCCAATAACAGTCGCTCGTCCTTCTCTTTAAGGGGAAGGTAGTAAAGGATCTTTGCAATCAGCTTTTCCCCATCCATGAGAAAAAAGAAAACCGTATATAAAAAAATGCAGATCACAAATAAAAAGTTTGCTGTTCCTCTGGTGGCCGACGATAGGCTTTGTATTAAAAATTTACTAATAATACCAACAATTTCACCGGCTTTTTGAAAAATCATTCCTCGATAAGGCTCGATCTGATCATAAAAGGGAAGGGATTTTAAAAAATTGGAAAGTACGTCCGGCTCGGATAGCTGTTTCTGGACCCAAGGGGTAACCGATTGTCCTACTTTGATAGCTTCTGCAGTAATAATCCCTAAAAAGAGGCTCAGGGGCAACAGGATCAGAAAGATGATTAAAAAAAGCGTCGCAAAGGAAGATAGTACCCGACGTCCGCCAAACCATTTGTTAAAGCGACCATATAAGGGTTGGACCAAAGCGGAAAAAATACCGGCAAGAAAGATCGCCATTAAAAAGTGCTGAATCATTGATAAAAAAATGGATGAGATGAGGACAACAATCAGCAGTAAAAATAATTTATTGACATTTTCTTTGTTCATTTTTTTTGGGTTTACCATGTCATGAACTTTAATGTTGGTACAGGAGGGTTTTTCCTTGGGCCTTTTTCCATTACTCTTATAATTTGATTTTGTATAAACTCTTTAAGTTCAGATGAGTCAATGGATGAATTCTCCAAGGCCGTTCTATAGTGTTTAATTGATTCTTTTGACCGTCCTTCTTTTTCATAAGCAACGGCAAGTCTATAATTGCCTACCAAATCATCAGAGAATGATGATACGGTTTTTAACAAATAATTCCGCTCTTTTTTGAGATCGCCTTCCTTTCGTGAAAAATCAGCAGCCATCATGTTTATATAATATCGAAATTCTTCTTTTTGGGCATTTGTATTTTTCATTAGCTTTTCATATACGTCCCATCCATATTTGACAATATTGTTAAACCGTTCAACTTTAAAACGTACCAATTCATCTCTGCCCAGATATTGCTTGAGTATGGAATTTATATTTTTCTTAATAAGATTTTCCTTGGAAAAAAATTCAAATTCACCCCTTCTTTTTCCCCAAAAATGACGATAAAGAATCACTTGATAGATCAGGCAAACGAATATGCCGAAAAGTGGTACGGCTGCAAACAACGGTGGGATTAAAAATGTAATCAAAAATCCTGTAGCTAAAGCCAGCATAGAATTCTTGAACCAATATTCCAAATAGTATGTCCAGGGTATATTCATATTTTGAAAGTGGCACGGCCCTGGCTGTCTACTGAACTGCCAGGTTCGGTGCTCTTATATTCGTGGCTGCACTTTGTGAACGCTTGGTTTGACCCCAATCTTTTCTTTAAATATTCTTCCATGAGCAGCCTGTTTTTGGGCGTGATATCGTTGGGAATTTTCCGGATCACAATATGGTATCTCTTTGATCTAAGCATCAGCGGCACTTGGGGTCAAACCTTGATTTATGATTTTAATTAGAAGTTTTTATAGCAATCGTTCCGACTCTCCTGCGTGGAAACGAGAAAACCAAACAAAAACAACAGACTATTTCATGATAAAATCAATAACCCGGCCAAATTCGTCAAGGCTCTTTACTTTTACAGCTTTCCTGCGAAGGATCTTTAAAATGGAAGAATCATTGATGTCATTTAATATTTTCACCATTGGCGGGGAAATAACCTCAAACCGTACTTCCAGAATATCAATCAAAGCTTCCCTTGCATCCTGAAGGATACCCTGTTGTATTTCCTGCTGCATTCCCTGTTCTTTTAATGACTCCGCTATCGTGGGCAAGATCTCACCTCCTTGATGGGGTAATGCCTGGTTTACGGCCGTCTTGAGGTCATCATAACTGATATGACCTTCAGGAGCCGCATTGACAGCAGGCCTTCGCGTAAAAACCTCTTTAAAAAATTTGTCATGGGGATTGGTGATTTGATCCATGAATATAAATCTATCATACCGGCTGACATTGTTCAACAAGACTCAATGAAGGAAAAACAGAAACAGAAGAATAAAGAAATCATGGTCCGGAAAATCGAATACATTCATTAAAACCCGGTCAAACGGGGATACGTGACCCATTCGTTCGTCCGGTGGGTGGAAGGGGGGCTGAGCCCTTGGCATCCCTGTCCCGATAGTCCTTTTTATTGTTTTTTTGTTCGATGGCGGGCTTGTTGGTAGACTGCATTTTTGTCCCTTTTCCCAACCGCAATAACCAACACACATATTTCCTGGTCGATCACTTCATAAACCAATCGATAACCGCTTGCCCTTAATTTTATTTTATAATGATTTTCAAAGCCTGAAAGCTGACTTGGTTTATTATGCGGCTCTTTCAGGCGTTCTTTTAATTTCTTTTTTAATTGTAATTGAATGAAGGCATCGAGCTTTTTCCACTCCTTAAGGACCGTGGGAAGGAATTTAAGTTTATAATTCATCAATATCCACTTCGATGGCGGAGATCTTTTCGTTTTGCCTGTCTTTTACAATTAAACCCAGTTGATAGTCTTCAAGTTTTTCCATAAGCCGTTCGTAAGTTTCCGCAGGAACAAGATATGCTGTAGGCTTATTATGGTTGAGGATAGCAACAGGTTCACCCTCGGCCTGATCAATCAGGGCACTCGGATTCTTTTTTAGTTCAGATATGCTCGCTGAGCAGCTTGCTAAAACGGCTTTCATATTATGAACCTTAATTTAAGATTAATATCAGGACTAAATTATGGTTATATTTTAGGTCTTAATTTCTTGTTGGTCAAGTGACTTTTTTGACTATAAGCTCAGTAGCATAATATCAAGCGGTTAAAGGCAGCGTATGCATTCCCATGCTTCAGCATGGGAGCGATAAAAAATACATCGCTGCAAATAAAATTATTGATCCGTGTAACCCAACAGGTTATATTTATTTATATGATAAAATCATTCAAACATAAAGGGTTAGAAGATTTTTTCTATACCGGCAGTAAAAAAGGAATCAGACCGGAACACGCTAACAGACTTGAGAGGATTTTAGACCGACTTAATGCCGCAAGCGACCTGAAAGATATGAAT
>JAFDHS010000433.1:1055-2849 GCA_019308655.1 Deltaproteobacteria bacterium | reverse complement strand
TCCGTCGGAATTTGAAGAAGAAGCCTACCGGTTGAGAAATGTTCGGCTGGCAGAAAAAGGATTCCTTCCTTTTGATGAGGCAATAGGAATCTATCAGCCTTTAAGTGACAGGCAAATAAAGAATTCGGGCAAAAAATATATTTCAAATCCATATGAATGGCACAACATGCCGCGTCCGCTTCTTTATCCTGAAAAGATGATGGAAACGGACGATTATTTCGCCGGTTCCTTGAAGGTTATAGAGACGGATGATCTTTTACACCAGATTCAAACGGAGTTCGCAGGTCTTTGTAATCAGATTATTACCGCTGATCAAAAAAAAATAAGGAGCTGTGAGGAACTAAGGGATGTGGTAAAAAAAGCCTGCGGATTTTTGAGTATAGGACTCCAGCGGCTAATAGAAAATTCTGAAAAACCTGATTTGAGTCAGGGGGCTGAACTGATCCGGAGATTTCATCTTTCCGATATTTTCAGGGCAGGATACGGGGTTGTATCCAAGGTGAAACGGCGGGCCGAAAACTGGCTTGTTCAAAGTTGGTTTATGCAAAATGAACTGCCTTTAAGTTTCTGGGACGAAGAATGGTTAGGTGTGCTTGGGGGGCTTTTGGTAAAAAAACCGCTTTTTTTTGATAACTATAAAACAGGTGTATTGTACAGAGAATTTGCTTGTCCGGACGAAACAGGTGTATTGTACAGAGAATTTGCTTGTCCGGACGATATTGACGAGACGGAAAGGATTTTGAGTTCAATTATAGCCCTTGATGATCTTTTTTCTATGATGGAAATAAAGCTCAAGCCGCTTTCATCCGGATTTATGACCTATAAGAATCTGCTTTTAACCCTTTGGGTCAAAGATTATTTGGATCTGCCGGATAAATCAGAAATTCCTGTATCCATTGATTTCGGTGAATTCAAGCGTTTTTTCGCGGAACTGTTTCCGGAACGTTCGCATACCGCTTGTTCAGGATCGGATGAATCCGATTCCATGAAACCGAAGCCGGACAACATAAGTATATCCATGAAAGAATCCTTTTTAAACTGGGTTTCGAAAAAGTGTGGTCTTGACCCGTTCGAAATCACCTCGAAACTGGGTCAATGCCTTGAAGATCTTTTTGCTGAGATGGAGAGTGCATATGGTCAGGTTTTACTCAAAGATCTTGATCCAAGGTATATCCAGATGTTTTTATTGAATTAAAAATTGCGGAGGATATTCATACCTTCGGCCATTATTGGGTTTCGTACCCGGATGTTCGAGCCGATTATCAGCCGGAGGTTGAATTGAGGTACGAAACCCAACATTAACAGCAAAAGCTTAATCCAACCTACCCATTATGGTATGGCCGAAATTATGACCAAGGCCGAATTGCGGACCAAAAGGTTATCGGTTGACGGTCAGGTCATTGATAAAATTTTATCTACCAGTTTTTCAATGCCTGTTGCAACGTCTTTAATGCCCGGCCCCAGCATGTAAGCGGGAGTGGTGACGAGTTTGTTTTTTTTATCGACACATATCTTGTCTACGGCACATGTTACGTGCTCCGCTCCCATTGCGGTTATGGTCGATGCGGTGTCAGGGTTGTCGCCGATTGTTACTTCAGGCTTTTTGTCCGAAAGCGCTTTGGCCAGGATTGCAGGAGAAATACAAATTGCTCCGACGGGTTTGCCTGTTGAAACCATTTCCTGCAGGAGACGTGCAACCTCCGGATGAACGGAAGCCTCTGAACCTTTTGCTGCAAAATCACTCAGATTGTTTGCGGCGCCAAGCCCCCCCGGCATGATGAGCGCGTCCAGATC
>JAFDHS010000433.1:0-1038 GCA_019308655.1 Deltaproteobacteria bacterium | reverse complement strand
AAATCCTTGATCTTACCTCTGGCGATTCTGGCGGATTCCACCAGGACGTTTCGTTTTTCATCCATGATGGATTGGGTTATGTGATTGATCACATTGAATTGATCCATATCCGGTGCCATACAAATACTTTCCGCCCCGGCTCTATCCAACATCAGCAGAGACAAGACTGCCTCATGAATTTCACTGCCGTCAAATACGCCGCATCCGGACAATAATACGCCGACTCTTTTTTTCATGATGTTCTCCTCTTTCACCTTTGAGCTTGCTTTTATTTCGACAGGCACATACCCGAATTTATTTTTATAAAATTATCATGTTAAAGGGATTCGATCAAGCAGGGAACTTCTTCTTGGGAAATGTATATTATTTATTTCTTAAAATCCTATTTTACTTGACATTACTTGATTTGTTCTTAAGTTATTTTCAAATTTTGTGGCGGTTATTTACCAGCGACTTTTATTTTTAAATCCTTAAGGATTCCGGACAAAATAAATTGAACAATTTGTCTGCCCTTCGGCCCGTTTTTTTGCGTTGTCTCAATGGCTGCATACGCAAATTATGTGCCTTTTCACGTGCTTTGAACAGGATGATATTTGATTAATTTATTTTTCCGTGTCCTGAAAAATCAGGGATACTATAAATATAAACCGGGAGAGAACATTGGCTGACCAATTGACTGATAAAAAAGGAACAATAAAGGATGACGTAACTAAAAAGAGCGGTTACGGGGATAATGAATCCAAAGCGAGTGATTCACCAAAAAAAAAGAAAGTAACCTGCCGTGATGCTGAAGAAAAAAAAACGGATAAATCCTTAAAGGAACTGGAAGCAAAATTGAAGGGAGTGAAGGATGAGGCCAAACAGACATATGATCGTTTGCTAAGGGTCTCTGCCGAGTTTGAAAATTACAAAAAACGCTCTTCCCGCGAAATCAATGAATTCAGAAAATTTGCAAATGAGTCCTTGATAAAAGAGATGCTTCCCGTGCTGGATAATCTGGAACGGGCCATAACTTCTTCAGGTGATAACGAAAATACG
>JAFDHS010000432.1 GCA_019308655.1 Deltaproteobacteria bacterium | reverse complement strand
CGACAACAAAGGAATAGATCGTTGCCAGGATAACTTTAAGTCTCGGATCCAGCCGGTATATCAGTGAGTCTTTGGGTGTAAACGGTTCGCTAATCATTATAATTCACTCAGGTTTTAATTTTTTCGTCGATATTTAAAATAAGCGGCAAGACCTATCAGGCCGATGATGTAGCCGATACCACCGAAAATTTCAGTGACGCTGGGGCCTTGATTGCGGGATTCGGCCAGCATTTTGTAAAGGGGCTTAAGCTCTTTGTGCAAAGCCTTTTCAATTGCCGATTGAATATCTTCGGCATTGATTTGGGAGATGGGCTGCACCTGATGTTGAGGTTTTTCAGCGTCAGCGACAGCAGGGGATGGCGCTTCCATTTGACGGGAAGCCACGGATTCGCTCTCTTCTATGGGAAGCGTCCAGTCTGCCCGATGTCCCATGCCGGCCTGGAGAACGATTTTCAGCGTTGTTTTTTCAGGCACTTTGAAAGAGAATTCTCCTTTTTCATTGGTTTCTCCTTCAAGGAGCCGGTTTTCCTGCTGATCGTAAACGATGATCCGGCCTTTATTAACTTTTTTCCCGCCGCTGAATTTACTCTCCGTATAAACAGTGTCCCCTTCCACCCAGGCGAATACCATGACTTTATGGGCCATTGCCGTACCGGCGGCAAAAAATGAGACGGCCAGGAAAAGCAGCAGTTGAAAGATTGTTCTTTTCCACTTGTTTTGATAATTGGGTTTATATTTAAGCATTTATCTGTTCCGGATTTTTTAAATATGTTTTTATTGTGTCCTCGCAATTGATGTTTTGCGCATTTGTTCGTATGCCTTTGTTATGGCGTATATCCGGGAAGCATGGAAGGCTGGACTTTTTTCAGGAATGTTACGCAAAAAGTGGTGACAACCCCTTCAATAAACATCACGGGCAGGTGAGCAATCGCTATCATTGCGGCGACCTCAAAGAAGTCCTCTTCCGTAAACATTAAAGCGAAGCCCGCGATAAGTGCGCTTAGTAAAACAGAAAGAAAGCGGCGACCTCAAAGAAGTCCTCTTCCGTAAACATTAAAGCGAAGCCCGCGATAAGTGCGCTTAGTAAAACAGAAAGAAAGCCGCAGGCAAAAGATGATACAAGCGCAATGGAAGGTTTTTTTCCGCTCATACGGCTGAAAAGAAAATAACAAAAAACAGCCGGTAGTGCCATGATCAGCGTGTTGACTCCAAGTGTGGTAATGCCTCCGAACTGGAATAATACGCCCTGAAGAGTGAGCGCCACCAGTATGGCAGGAAAGGCGCCCCATCCAAGTATAAGACCGACAATTCCGTTGAGGATGAGATGAACGCTTGAAGGACCTACGGGGACATGGATGAGCGAGGCGACAAAAAAGGCGGCGGCGAGGACGCCTGCATGAGCGATTTTATCATAATCTATTTTTTTAAGTCCGATTGCCGTGCCGGCAAAAGCGAGAGCCGCTCCTGAAATCAGAACCGGTCCGGACAAAACACCTTCGGATATATGCATGGGAAATTCCTTCCATGAGTGCGGGCCATCGGCTGTTAAAAATCCGAAGGCCCGCAACTATAAAACAATAAAATGTATTTTAACTTATTTTACATAGGTAGGTCTCTACTATTTTCCCCACTCATGGAATTTGACCCAGATGACCGCGCCCAATTCAACGTCTTTATCTTCAGCCTCGTTTTTAAGCTTGAAATCCGCTGTGTTCAGGGCTGCAAATCCCCACCAGCCCGCGGCAGGCACTGCATAGGTGAAGACACCATTTTGGTCCGCCTTGATGGTCTGAGTAATCATGTAATCCGTTGGTGCTTTTACGGTTTGGTCTTCGTTATAGTATTCCACTTCTACTTCGGCATAGGGAACGGGCTTGCCGTTGAGCTTGACAATTCCCTGGAAGACATTGCCCGCGTAAAGGCCGAAAGGTTTTGAAAGGGGGACGATTTCAGTCTTCAGCCCGATCTCCTCATCCCATCCTTCATCGTCGCCAAAGGCAGTGACTACCGTTTTACTATAATGAATGATGAAACAATCCTCAGCAGGCTCCCAGTAAGGTTCCGGTTCCATGTAAAACATGTAAACCCCCGGCCTTTTTATTTGGTAATCGGTTTTCCATGCCGTATGATCCATGACCATGGTTTTG
>JAFDHS010000431.1 GCA_019308655.1 Deltaproteobacteria bacterium | reverse complement strand
GTACTGGCACGAAACATAATAAAAAGCTTGAACAATGACCGGGTTTTTCAGTCACCCATGCAAAAAAAAGATCAATTTGTTCCTTTTATCGATTCCATAAGCTTAAAAAAAGTTAATGATTCATTCAAAAAGACCTGGGCTTCGGACCACAGGCTTGTTTCCGTAACCGGAAATGCAAACCTTGATAATGGCAAAAAGAGTCCTGAAAAGTGGATACTTGGGGTTTTTGATGAAAGTACAAAGGTGGGCGTATCAAAACCGGTTGAAGAAAAAAGCGTTGTCTTTCCTTATCTTCCGGAACCTGAAAAAAGCGGTTCCATTGCCGCTAAAAGTCATATTTCGGATCTGGGCATTGTTTCCATTGATTTTGAAAACGGTGTTCGGCTGAATTTGAAAAAGACTGATTTTAAGGCAGGAGAGGTGAGGGCGGTTGTCGCCTTTGGTTACGGCGGGTCTGCCGAACCTGGGGACAAACCCGGACTTGCCGCGCTAACCAAGCAGATTATCAATGAGAGCGGCTTTGGAAGCCTCAAACCCGAACAAATCGGCCGGGCACTTGCCGGGAAAAACACGTCGGTATTTTTTGATGTCAATGAAGATGCTTTTGTTTTGGTCGGGAACAGTATATCTCATGAAATCCCTTTGCTGTTTCAACTTTTTTATGCTTATCTCAAAGACCCGGGCTATGGGGAAGATGCATATCAGCTTTCCATGGAGCGCTTCGGCCAGAGATACCTCTCTCTTTCCCATTCCATTGAAGGAGCGATCACCCTTTCAGGAAAACGTTTTCTGGCAGGAGGCGACACTCGTTTCGGCCTTCCTTCTTATGGGGATTTCAAAAAGAATACACTGGAGGATGTACGATCCTGGATCGATCCTTTCTTAAAAAATGATTCGCTTGAAGTTTCCATTGCAGGTGACTTTGATGTTGAGACGGTCGTTAAGGCAGCCTCAAGGGCGTATTCCGAAATTTCCTGTGGGTCAACCGTTGGATATCCGGGTTCCGACACGGATTCCCAAGGCCCTGGTAACCGTTGCCTATCCTACTGAAGATTATTGGGATATCCACAGAACCAGGCGTTTGATGGTGTTGGGAAGAATATTTTCAGAAAAGCTGCGCAAGACCATACGTGAAAAGATGGGTGCGGCGTATTCTCCATATGCTTACAACCTTTCAAGCCGGGTCTATCCGGGTTACGGGACATTTCAGGCAGTGGTTAAGACGGATCCGGAAGATACACAAAGGGTTGTCCGTCAGGTTAAGAAAATCGCCGATGATCTGTCAAAAAACGGTATTACCGAAGAAGAGTTGAGGCTTGCCGTTGGTCCCGTGCTTACCGGAATAAAGGATTTTCGAAAGACCAATGAATATTGGATGAATCATGTCCTGAAAGGATCGAAAAGACACCCTGTGCAACTGGACTGGAGCAGAACGATGATGGAGGATTATACTTTGATAAAGGCAGATGAAATATCAGAATTTGCCAAAAAATATCTGGATAATGCAAAGGCCGCCGTAATTATTGTAAAGCCGGGTGAGAAGAAAGCGGTGGGTAGTGAGTAGTGAGTAGTGGGTAGTTGGCTATGGGCTATGGGCTATGGCCTATCGCCTAAATTCCTTCAAATCCGTTATAAAACGTTTATGGGTCCACTCGGAAATAATGTATGTCCAGGGGCTCATTTTTTTATTAAGTTGCTGAACCTCTGCATCAAGGTTTTGTTCATCCGCTTTTTCACTCACGGCCGATTCGGCCTCATCGGTTTTTGGGGGCGGTGAAGTGCGGCTTACTTGTGCTTTGAGAAAAAATTCTTCTTTGTCCGCTGTTTTGCCGGGATAAATATTATAAATCATTCCGTTAAAAAGATGATATTCCATGCGGTATTCATTTTTATCTCCTTCAGGACTGATATCTTCCACGGCAGGCGTGATATCTTCTATGGTTAAAGACGAAAGCGCGCCGAATACGTCGTGGATCTTTGAAGTTACGACGTTTTTGCCCGGAGGTAGTAAATTGACGAATTCAGGCTCTTTGCCTTTTCCCGGACGTTTCAGGGTATACAGGGGCTTTTTGCCTGACAGGCTGTAACAG
>JAFDHS010000430.1 GCA_019308655.1 Deltaproteobacteria bacterium | reverse complement strand
CAGGGTGAAAGTCAGCGACCGGAAAAAAATTATGGTACTTGGCGGAGGCCCCAACCGAATCGGTCAGGGGATCGAGTTTGATTATTGCTGTGTACATGCCGCTTTTACCATTCGTGATGCAGGATATGAATCCATCATGGTCAATTGTAATCCTGAAACGGTCTCCACGGATTATGATACTTCGGACAAACTTTATTTTGAACCCCTTACCGTTGAGGACGTCCTGAATATTTATGAGAAGGAAAAACCGGAGGGGGTTATTGTTCAGTTTGGAGGACAGACACCGCTGAATATCGCCGATGAGCTTGCTGAAGCCGGGGTCAAAATTCTGGGTACATCTCCCGAAGCCATAGACTTGGCGGAAGACCGCGATCGCTTTCGAAAAATAATGTTGAATCTGGGAATTCCTCAAGCCAGATCCGGCATGGCAAGTACGATGTCGGAAGCTTTGGAGATTGCAAACCGGCTTGGATATCCCCTGATGGTCCGTCCGTCTTACGTTTTGGGAGGGCGTGCCATGGAGATTGTCCGTGATGAAGAGATGCTTGAACACTATATGGGGGCAGCGGTCGACGTCTCACCGGAGCGCCCGGTTCTTATCGATAAATTTCTTGAAAATGCCATAGAAGCCGAGGCAGATGCAATTTCCGACGGAACCAATGCTTTTGTGCCTGCCGTAATGGAGCACATTGAGATGGCTGGCGTACATTCGGGTGATTCCGCATGTGTGATTCCTCCTGTCAGTATACCTCAGAAACACATTGAAACGATCAGTGAATATACCCGAAAAATTGCCATAGAGCTGGGGGTAGTCGGTTTGATGAATATTCAGTATGCCATCGCAGAGGATACGGTTTACATTCTGGAGGCCAACCCCAGGGCTTCGCGTACGGTTCCTCTGGTTTCCAAGGTATGTAATATCTCCATGGCCCGGCTTGCCACTCAGATCGTTTTGGGTAAAAGTCTTTCGGATTTAAAGCTCAAAAAAAGATCCATCCGACATTTCGGGGTTAAGGTTTCCCTTCAATATGTTTCCCGAAGTTGATCCGGTATTGGGCCCGGAGATGCGATCTACCGGTGAAGTTCTGGGAATGGCCCATTCTTTTGGACTGGCTTTTTTCAAATCCCAGGAGGCGACAGGGATTCAGTTGCCGCTGGAGGGAAGCGTTTTGATCACCATTGCAGACAGGGATAAACCCAGCGCAATCGAACCCGCAAGGCTTTTCAGGGAATTGGGGTTTAAGATTCTGGCGACAAAAGGGACCCATCAGTTTCTGTCGGAAAACGGAATAGATTCCGAATTGATCTGTAAAATAGGCTATGGGCGGCCCCATATTGTGGACGCAATCAAAAATGATCAGATTCAGCTGATTATAAATACACCCAGCGGGAAGGAGAGCCAGGAGGACGATTCCTATATCCGTAAGGCGGCAATCAAATATAAACTCCTGTATTTTACGACGATGGCCGCCGCTCTGGCCGCTGCCAAAGGTATTATAGCCCGAAGAAAAGGAGAAATAAAAGTTAAGTCGATTCAGAATTATCATGCGGATATTTAACATTGAACAGAAAAGAATCCGACTTTCAATATAGTAAGGTATTGGTCATTTCAGGCGGTCACTTTGCTCATGATGTTTACTCAAGCTTTCTTGCCGTGTTCTTACCCTTGCTGATCACCAAGTTTGAGCTTTCCATGACGCTGGCCGCCTCCTTTACGATTTTTTTCCGCCTGCCGTCTTTGTTTAATCCGCTGATCGGGGTTATATCCGACCGATTGGATATGCGCCGCTGGGTAATCTGGGCGCCGGCTGTTACGGCGGTAACCATGAGTTTGACAGGCATGGCACCAAGCTATGCTTCCCTGTGTATTCTCATTTTTGTTGCCGGCATCAGTTCATCCTTCTTTCATGTTTTGGCACCGGTTATGATTGTTCGAGACTCGGGTAACGATCTGGGCAAGGGCATGAGTTTTTGGATGACTGCAGGGGAATTGGCCAGAACTTTGGGACCTCTGATTGCAGTATGGTCGGTCTCTTTGTGGGGATTTGAGAAAAATTTTCCGGT
>JAFDHS010000429.1 GCA_019308655.1 Deltaproteobacteria bacterium | reverse complement strand
GCGTACAGGTTTTTGCCTTTTCCAAAAATCCCATTGTACTACCTGATGTGGGGAGGAGATGAAGAATTCGGTCCCAATCTTTCCATACTCTTTGATCGTTCCATTGAGAGCCATTTTTCGGCGGATGCAATCTGGGGGCTTGTTAATTTTACATCGGACCTTCTGCTGATGCATCCATAGGATAGAAATCCCTTCTTGGCCCCTTTTTTCTGTAGGGGATTCAGAGGGATTTTTATTTTTATCAGTTCTACCGCGGTGCCCGGTATCCTCCCTTAATGCCTATTTTTATCAGTTCTACCGCGGTGCCCGGTATCCTCCCTTAATGCCTTCGGGTGAAAGAACGATTTGCCATACCTGGTTTACCCTTGCGCGAAATGCCCCGGCGCATGCCAGCAGATAATACGTCCACATCCGGTAGAATCGTTCATCGTAGTTTTTCTTGATCTTATCCCAATTTTCATGAAAATTTTTAAACCAGCTCATCAGGGTTTTGTCGTAATCGGCACCGAAATTATGCCAGTCTTCGAGAACGAACAAGTTTTCAGCGGCGTCGCATATCTGTTTTTTGGACGGCAGCATGGAATTGGGAAAGATGTAACGCTCGATCCAGGGATCGGTCTTGGAAACGGAGACGTTGCTGCCGATGGTATGTAGAAGGAAAATTCCGTCTTTTTTCAAATGGCTGCGAACACAGCGCATAAAGGTCTCATAATTTTTGTAACCAACGTGTTCAAACATGCCGATGGAAAGAATACGGTCAAAGTCTCCCTTGATGCTTCGGTAATCCTGCAAACGGATTTCAACCGGAAGTCCCTGGCAAAGTTCTTGTCCGAACCTTGCCTGTTCTTTAGAAATGGTTACGCCGACAATGTCGACATCATAACGTTTAGCGATAAATCGGGCAGTTGCGCCCCAGCCGCAGCCGATGTCCAGAACCCGCATTCCCGGCTTCAAGTCCAGCTTTCGGCATATCAGTTCCAGTTTGGCTTTCTGGGCCTCGTCAAGGGTGGATGCGTTTTCCCAGTAACCGCAGCTGTAAACCAAGCGCTTGCCGAGTATGTGCTGATAAAGATTGTTGCCGATATCATAGTGCCGCTGCCCGACTTCAAAAGAGCGGGACGGTTTCTGGAGATTGAACAGCCTGGCTTTTAGAAACCCGAAAAATTGCCTCCATGGTTTGACTTTTTCATCCAGTCCGGCTCGAAAAATTCTGTGAAAGAATTCGTCAGGCCTCTCACAGTCCCACCAGCCGTCCATGTAAGATTCTCCAAATCCCAGCGAACCTTCGGCAAACAATCTTACATATTTATCGTTATGGACCTGAAGATCCCAGGGCCGGTCTCCGCTGATTTTAATATCGGCAAGGGACAAGAGTCGTTCTGTTTCGTGACGGAAATTATCTTGATGCATATTCCCTCCCTTTGCTTGATTATTATGCTCTTTTGGGTGGTGCAGTGCAGCCGTTTGAATAAAAAAGCAGAGCCGTTGCCGGCTCTGCCGTGAAACGGTATGGCATGATAATTATCCGGAACCTTTACGGTTTAATTGTCTCTCAACAAGATAGTCTGTGTTTTTAAATTCATGAGTATGCCCACATCACAAGAGGAGATTACCGTGCCGTCCAAAGGGCGTACAATGCGGGAAGATATATATAATCTTTTGTTTCCCTGTCCATAGGTCCCTACGATAACGGCGGAGGCATTATGCTTTTTGATGACTTCATGCAGGTCCCGGCTGAGCAAAAATTCCCCCTTTCCCTTGTCCATAAAAACTGAATTTTGTCTTAATTTCATCTCGATAATTTTATAGCCCTTTTGAGCAAAGCGGGATGAAACCTGTTCCGCAACGATGCGCCCAAAAGTCGATGAATCCTCCAGGTCGTTAATATTTACAAAACTGGCAACGATTAAAGGATCATCCGGAGTAATTTCGTATTTTAGATTATTTTCCAAAGTGTCGGCTATCTGATAACTGGCGGCCACAAGGCCTCCATCCGGAACAGCCTTGCCGGAATTTTGCAACGAACAGCCTTGCCGGAATTTTGCAACGGCCGCGAACATGCCGCTATGGATACGACAATACTTAAAGCAAATATAAGAGCCAAGATACGCCTGGTCATCGTCATTCTCCTTTATCCTTTACATAGCCCGGATAAACCGGAATAGAAAAGTGTCTAAAGTGAGCTAAAGTTTGAAGTGAGCTAAAGTTAATGAGTCGCTTCGCTCCATCTTTTTATATATAAAATTGATAGAATTCCTCAACTTTAGTCACTTTAGATCACTTTAGGCATTTCACACTTTTTTAAATTCTGAATTTTTTTGCTGTAAAAAGCACAAACTTCAGAATTAAGAGATTATTTG
>JAFDHS010000055.1 GCA_019308655.1 Deltaproteobacteria bacterium | reverse complement strand
TGTAAGTATAGTAATATATTCAGCTAACCGGTACTAATAGGTCGTGAGGCTTAGCCACAATTTTTCACAAATGCATTGAACGTTTTAATATGCTTATATCCTGATTGAAATTTGAAAAAATTTTTTTCGGTGGCAATGGCAAAGAGGTCACACCCGTTTCCATATCGAACACGGAAGTTAAGCTCTTTTGCGCCGATGGTACTGCTCGGGAAGCCGGGCGGGAGAGTAGGACGCTGCCGGAAAATTTCTTATAAACCCGGAATTACCTTTAATTATGGTGATTCCGGGTTTTTTTTGTCTGGATTTTCTTCTATATCGTGTTTGTCGGTCTTTTTTCGTCAAAAAGCGGTTGTATCATGCCCACCATTTTTTCGATAAGGGGCAGTAGTGTCGATTTTTTATTGGCGGAAATGGGGATCCCGTCATATTTCTTTTTGAGTGTTTCAATGGTCTCTTTATCGACAAGATCCTGTTTGTTTAAAACATAGACAACCGGAATTTTGTCCAGATTAAGGTCAGTAAGGATTTTTTCTACGGATTTGATTTGGTCTTTAAAACGCGGGTTGCCGATATCGATTACATGGAGAAGAATATCCGCACTTTCAAGTTCTTCCAGGGTTGCGCGAAAAGAGACCATCAATTCTTTGGGAAGGTTTCTTATAAATCCGACGGTATCTGTAATTATAACTTCAATATCTTTTGGAAATCTAAGACGTCTGCTGGATGGATCGAGCGTAGCAAAAAGTCGGGCTTCAGCCAGTACTTGGCTTTGAGTTAAGGTATTAAGGAGAGTCGATTTGCCGGCGTTGGTATATCCGATGATGGAGATAATCGGCAATTCTTTTTTCTTTCGTTTCGCCTTTTGGCGGCTACGGTGCATTTTTACACGAGATAATTCTTTTTCCAGTCGTCTGATTCGGTCATGAACACGTCTTCTGTTTATTTCCAGCTTTGTCTCACCCGGTCCGCGTCCTCCGATACCTCCTGTCAAACGGGACATGGCCGTATTTTTTGTAATAAGACGTGGTAGCAGATACTTCAGTTGTGCAAGTTCGACTTGAAGTTTCCCTTCTCTTGTTTGGGCCCGTTGAGCAAAAATATCAAGGATTAATTGTGTTCGGTCAATGACCTTTAACTCTATCTGATCGGTAATGGATCGTATTTGGGAGGGATTAAGTTCCTGGTCAAAGATGATCAGGGTCGCTCCTTTCTGGAGGGCCAGAATGGTCAAATCACCAAGCTTACCGCGTCCTAAAAGGAATTTGGGATCAATTTTTTTACGTTGTTGAAGCTCGGTACTTATGACTTCGATATCATTGGATTTGGTAAGTTCTTCAAGTTCTGCCAAAGAGTCTTTTGCTGTTGCCATGGACGCTGTGGTTACACTGACAAGAATTGCCCTTTCTCTTCCTATATGCGACTTATAAAGAGTTTCCCCATGAGAAATTTTTGCTTCGATGTTTTGAACAAGCTCAAGCAAGTCTATGTCCAAATGATAGGGATCCAAGGGAGGGACTATTTTATAAGGCTTTTTTTCTAAATCTTCCGGAAGGATATGGGCGATATGAATTTGATGGGGCAGACCGTCGCTTTTTAGCGTGACGGCAGCCATGATGTCGAACCTCAAGAGTGCAAGATCCGTAAGGTCGTCTCTGGTAAGGGGGTCATCCTTTAAATGGGTGTGAATGCATCTCAGTCCTTTGAGTCGGCCGGGTACGACGGTATAGTCGGTCGTGTCAGGAATGACAATCTGCTGATGATCGCCGACAATTACATAGGCTATTTTGCCGGAACGATTTATCAAGAGCCCTATCTGACGGCGAATTTCATAAGAGAGCTTGCATATATCACGGCTGAGTTCACGTGTGATAATTACTTCAGGAGGGATGCGCCGGCGGTAAAGATTCTCAAGCCTGCGGATCTGATTTGCCTTAAGTCCACTTGTATTTCCAAAAAGTTTTTTCATATTTCCTAAATGTGATGCATTCGTAAAAAGTCCGAATTTAAAATTTTAACCGCTACATATAGATATTGTATTTTGTTTGTACACTATTGATTGTGGTTAAAATTTCTACTAACAACTTTTTACAAGGCCATCAAATGTATTAACCCCCAAAATTATCTGACGGAGCCATATTTTCGAAGCGGGTATAGGAATTCACGAATGTGAGAGAAACTGTTCCAACGGGGCCGTTTCTCTGCTTGCCGAGTATGATTTCAGCTTTGCCTTTGTTGGGGTTATTTTCATCCTTGTTGTACACTTCGTCCCTGTAAATAAAGGCGACAACATCGGCATCCTGTTCAAGGGCGCCGGATTCTCTCAAGTCTGAAAGCATGGGCCGTTTGTCACTTCTTTGTTCCAGCATCCTGTTGAGCTGGGACAGAGCAATAACCGGCACATTAAGTTCTTTGGCCAGCCCTTTTAATGATCTTGATATTTCCGAGATTTCAAGATCTCTGCGTTCCATTGATTGCCTGAGTTTCATTAGCTGCAGGTAATCAATAATGATAAGACCAAGACCTTTGTCCATTTTCAGTCTGCGTGCCTTTGCTCTTATTTCCAGGGGCGAAATATCGGACGAATCATCAATAAAAATCGGTGCTTCTTCCAAAGCTCCGGCAGCCCCTGTCAGCTTTACCCAGTCGTCTTTGCTGAAAAAACCGCCTCTTAATCGTGCCGAATCGATTCTTGCTTCCGAGGTGAGCAGGCGCATGGAGAGTTGTTCTTTTGACATTTCCAGTGAAAATATGGCAACCGGGATGTTCGAATCTATAGCGGCATTCCTGGCGATATTAAGGGCAAAAGCTGTTTTTCCCATACTTGGCCGAGCGGCCAGAATAATAAGGTCTGAATTCTGAAAGCCTGATGTCATCTTGTCAAGGTAGCTATAGCCTGAAGGAACCCCGGTCAGCAGTGACTTATTTCCCTGCCGCTCTTCAAGGGTTTCAATATTGCTTACAACCAGGTCTCTGATGGGATGGAATGATTTTTTGGTTTTGCTTTCCGCGATTTCAAATATTGAACTTTCAGCAAAATCGATTAATTCGTCAACATTTCCCTGGTCTTCAAAACAGCGGTTGTAAATTGTATTCGCTTTTTCAATAAGACGCCTCAAAGATGCCTTGTCGTGAATTATCTTCGCATAATGTTTAGCGTTAACCGCAAGAGGTACCGTATCAATAATCCTTGCAAGATACGTTGCGCCTCCGATATCCGTAAGTTGACCGGTCTCTTTTAATTTATTGGAAAGGGTTACAAGATCGACCGGTTCGTTATTTGCAAACAGGTCCGTAATTGCGGAAAAAATTTTTTGGTGAGAAGATTTATAGAAATGTTCCGGGGAGAGGATCTCTATAATATCCAGTAATGTGCTGTTATCTATTAGAATTGCGCTGAATATCGATTCTTCGGCATCAAGATTGTGGGGGGGTAACTGGGTAAGAGATGGATCGCGTTCCATTTGTCGGCGGTTATTGGGCATGTAGGTTATTAACGTAGCGTTATTTGGCGTGATTCGGGAACTTGGGAAAGCTTTTTAAGGGGAGAAGGGCACCAGAGAATAAAATATTTCCGAGTGATCTGCCTCTCTGTAGTGCCCTTCGTGGTCTAAAAAAGAATTTCAAATATATTATTTTTCCGGTACGACTTCAACGATGATTTCGGGTTCAACATCCTGGTAAACACGTACCGGTACTTTATATGTTCCAATGGATTTGATCGGTTCACCGAGTAAAATCATCCGTTTTTCTATTTCAATATTCTGGCTTTCAAGAGCAGCCATAATATCCTGAATCGTTACTGAACCGTAAAGACGGTCCTCTTCACTGACTTTTGCAGCGATTTTACACGTAACGCCTTCAAGCCTTTTGGCCATCTCTTCGGCAAATTCTCGTTCCTTGGCAATTTGGAGTTCAAACTTGGCCTTATCCTGTTCAAGCATTTTGCGATTTTGAGACGTAGCCGGAACTGCCTTGTTTTGGGGTAGCAGGTAGTTACGCGCGTAACCGTCTGCAACTGTTACTTCGCTGCCTATTATACCGAGAGTCTCTATTGTTTCCTTTAATATTAGTTTCATATTGAACCTCCGCTAAAGAACACGTCTTTAGTTAGTTTCCGTTCGGAAGGGGATTATTTTTTTTCTTGGTTTAATTTTCTGAAATTCAGCCAGATATCAAAAAAACCGAGCCCTATTACAAGAAGGAGTAATATTTGTTGTAATGCCATGATACTATATAAAAAAAAACTTAGTATCTTTGGTAATCTTTTTTTTTCAAAATAAAAAGATACAATGGATATACCCTGAAAAAAATAAATTGTCATTAAAATGATCAGCAGGTTTAAAGCCAGTATTCCTGGTATTTTCTGCGGCAGTAGTAAAACTAATCCGCATCCGATGACACCCCATACAAGGAACTCCGGTGCTTTCCACAAGTTAAGAGAAGCAAAATTCGGGGAAAAAAGATTTTTGGCTTTAAGCAGCGGTCTGGCCAGCAAAATGCTTATCCAGGCGACCAAAAGACACAATGATGCTGCCAATGATGGGATGATCCGCACCAGAATATACTCTATCGTTTTCAGAGAACTTGAAATCATGTGGATATTTTCCTCCGGAATCCCCATGTTTTCATACAGATCCATTGTCATCTCCAGGTTCTTTGCCACATATTGGGTGGTCAGAGCAACAAGTCCCGTGCCGGAGATATTTGTATAGAAGATCAAACCGACAATGCCTGCAAAGAGTACCAAAGTGCAGGGATACAGAACAGTCCTTTCAATGGAAACATTGCTCTCCATGGATTCACCGAGGGTAAAACCAAGTATCAGCAATCCGATAAAAAAAATCATGTCGGGTGACATTCCGCCGAGTAATACAACCATGATCATGAATGTCGCAACCGGGATTATTGACCCATTTCTCCTGCCGAGTTTTAAACGATAAAAAACAATCGGTAAGGGGATAAAAAGGCTGGCGAAAAAACCGATTATCGGCAGGTAGATTGAAGCTCCAAATATTAAGCTTGTGAGTGTAATTCCGCTTAGTATGTCCTTTTTGAGATCCCCTTGATCAGTTTGAGGCACTATCCTTATCACTCCTTTGAAGCACTATAGATTGTCCGAGGAACCGACGTATGGCAAAAAAGCAATGGTTCTGGCGCGCTTGATCGCTTGGGTAAGTGCGCGCTGATGCTTTGCACATGTGCCTGATATGCGTCTTGGAATAATTTTGCCGCGTTCCGTGGTAAAATATTTGAGGCTTCTTGGATCCTTGTAATCTATTTTAAGCTTGCTGTCTGCGCAGAAACGGCAAACCTTGCGGCGCTGAAAAAAACTTTTCTTTTTGGGATATCTTCTTTTATTCATATATGCGGCCTATTCCTCTTTGTTTTCGTTGCTTTCGGTTGTTGTCTCTTCACCCTCTTCTGTTTCGGCTTCAACGGCAGCAGAATCGGCTGGTTTCTCCTCAACAACGTTTTCCTGAGCGGTTTTTTCTTCACTGGTCCTGGCCTGTTCTTCTTTCAGATCGTCAAGGTTAGCACTTTCTTCAAGAAGGATCGTCATAAACTTCATAACGCGATCATCAATACGGAAAGACCTTTCCATTTCAGCAACAAGGGCTCCGTTTCCACTATAATCCAAGCGTATGTAGTGGCCACGGTTTTTTTTCTTTATTTCATATGCAAGTTTTTTGACTCCCCAATCGTCAAACATAACGAGGAATCCTT
Organism: Deltaproteobacteria bacterium; assembly: GCA_019308655.1. Taxonomy (GTDB): domain Bacteria; phylum Desulfobacterota; class Desulfobacteria; order Desulfobacterales; family JAFDHS01; genus JAFDHS01. The sequence goes on along the minus strand of JAFDHS010000055.1, from coordinate 707 downwards.
CTTGCTGGGATATTAAATCTTTCGTTTTTTCAAAAAGTTGACCCCGTTCTTCTTCTGAAATATCAGGATCGGCAATAAAAAAAGTCTCGTATCTTCTCATGCAGTTTCCTCTCGGATGTTAAAGCCCTGTTGTTAATATCTTTTTTGCTTAAGAGTTTTGTTCAGAGCAAGGATTAAAATTATAATATGATAAATTATATATTTAAAACGAATTTAAATAACATTATAAAAGATATACTGTCAAGATGATTTCTTTTGGCACAGTAATTCTGATTTTGGTAAATGAATATCACGCAGGTTGGGTTAGGCGATAGTCAAACCCAACCTGCAAAATATCAAAATTAGAATTCTTGCTTTTGGGATAAAATTTTATCCGATCCCCAATCAGATAATCTTCGAAATAGAGAGATAAAAATGAAATGGAAAAACTGGAGGGATTGTTCAACTCGTTTATTGAAAAGTTAAACAGAGTCGTTTCCCAGGCACAAAAGGAGGCTTCTTTCATGGGAAGTGGTGCGGAAAATGGATAAATTAACCCGTGAAAAGGTTGCTCATGCTGAAAAACTTACAACAGCCATGTCGGCATTTAAGACGGATTAAACCGAAGCTGAACAAGAATCTAAACAATCAAACAGGCTCTAAATCTTGGGAGGCTTATAAAAATCTTGCCTCCCATTTTTAAAATACCACTTACTCTTCAAATTTTG
>JAFDHS010000054.1 GCA_019308655.1 Deltaproteobacteria bacterium | reverse complement strand
CAGGACTTGGGCATCATCCTGAAGTGCCTATATATTCCTGAGTAACGTAGCCCCATCAGCTAAAGCTGGTGGCTGAATGTAGTCAACCTGGGCTTTTGCAAGCCCCTTCTGAATTTGTAATTCAGGAGGGGTAGTTGACTCTTGTTATAAAAATAAATTATAGTATATAATTTATCAATCAACTCAGGCACTATATTCTTTCATTTGATCATAAGACAAACCGTTTAAATGTCAAGTGTCAAGTACCCCCCACTGAATCAAAAATTCAGAAGGGGACTTCTCGGCTCAGGAGTTGAAAGTTATAGTCAACAACCCCTGAGCTAAAGACTCAGGGGCTTGCAAGGTAACTATTTGTAAGCCCGGTTGATTAGCCTAAGTCTTAACTGACTACGTTACATTGGAATATATAGTCACCTTGGGGTACTCCACACGCTCCAGGCTCTGAGGTCAGTGTTTAAACATCTCTGAGGGCAGGAAGTGATGCTGATATTGTAAACCCATTGTAACATTGGCGAAGTGGATCACTCACATATGTGAGGGCAGAATTTGAGAGTATCTGCCAAAAACTTAGACTACGCGGTGATTCATCCCTGAAGCTGAAGATTTCAGGGTTTTCTCACCGCAAGGTCTATAAAACCGTCCGGAATTTTGAATAGTGAAATGGTATTGTGCCAACATATTGTTTTATAAGATAAAAATGGAGTTTTTCGAATGAGAATTGTGACACGACCTGATTTTGACGGAGTCGTTTGTGCCGTAATTTTTTATGAAGCGGAAAATATAACAGAGCCCGTTAAATGGGTGGAACCGAATGAAATGCAAAACGGTCTTGTTGAAATTCAGGAGGGAGACATTATTTCAAATTTGCCATATCATGAAAAATGTTCCCTGTGGTTTGATCATCATTATTCAAATCAAATTACAACACCGTTTAAAGGGGCTTTTGAAATTGCTCCATCAGCGGCAGGCGTCGCTTACAATTATTATAAAAAGGACCTGAAACGTGATTACAGTGAATTAATCAAACAGACGGACAAGATTGATTCGGCTGACTTATCTTTGGATGAGGTTCTTTATCCAGAGAAATATCAATACGTTCTGCTTTCCATGACGATTTTGAATCGGGACAAATCTGATGAGCCCTATTGGAATAAGCTGGTTGAGTTGCTTGGAAAATTTGGAATTGCTGAAATTCTTGATGACCCGGAAGTAAAGCAGCGGTGTGAGGCGCTCATCAAAGAAAATAAAAAATATAAAGCCTTTCTTGAAAAGCATACCACATTAAATCAGCATGTATCCATTACGGATTTTCGAGACTTTGATGAAGCGCCCTCCGGAAATCGTTTTCTGGTTTATTCGTTATTTCCGGATTCCATTGTCAGTGTAAAAATACGTTATGATTATAAAGATAAAAAAAAGGTTATTCTTAGTGTCGGCCATAGTATTTTTAATAAAAAATGCAATGTAAATGTGGGACAGATGCTTTCCGGGTTTAATGGTGGTGGACACCATGGAGCGGGCGGGTGCAGTTTTCATATCACTAAAGCGAATGAGTATATATCTCAAATTCTTGATATTTTGATCAAGAATGAACCAAATGAAAGATAATTGCTATTTGTAACCTTTAGAATTAAAAAAAGTGTAAAGTGCCTAAAGTGATCTAAAGTGCCTAAAGTTGAGGTGTTCTATCCATTTTATATATAAAAGGATAGAGCGAAGCGACTCCTTAACTTTAGCTCACTTTAAACTTTAGTTCACTTTAGCTCACTTTTCCGGTTTGTCCGGGTTAGGAGACTTAAATGCAGCTTACCATTAAAAAAGCGGATCAATTAAAACCAAAGCCGGATGATTCCGAACTCCGCTTTGGAACAATCTTTACAGACCATATGTTCAACATGGATTACAATCCGGAAAAAGGATGGCATAATCCGCGAATAGAACCTTACGGTCCTATTTCCATGGACCCGTCTACAATGGTGCTTCACTATGGGCAGTCCATTTTTGAAGGGCTCAAGGCGTTCAGGACGGATTCAGAAGATATTCGTCTTTTTCGACCGCAAGAGAACTTTAAACGCTTTAACGGGTCCGCTCATGCCTTATGTATACCTGAATTTGATGAGGCCTTTGCACTTGATGCATTAAAACAACTCTTGGTTATCGAAAAAGACTGGGTCCCCAAAACTTCCGGCACCTCTCTTTATATACGCCCCACAATTGTTGCCATGGACCCTTTCATTGGTGTTCGTGCTTCTCATACGTATCGTTTTTTCATTATCCTGTCCCCGGTAGGTGCGTATTACGCGGAGGGCTTTAATCCGGTCAAGATCTGGGTGACAAAAAATCATGTAAGGGCAGTGCGTGGTGGAATGGGGGAGGCCAAAACCGCAGGAAACTATGCGGCAAGCCTTTATGCCGGTGAAGAGGCCCACAAACACGGTTATACTCAAGTTTTGTGGCTTGACGGCGTTGAGTTGAAATACATAGAAGAAGTCGGCTCCATGAACATTTTTTTTGTCATTGATGATGAAATCATAACGCCCATGTTAAACGGAAGTATTCTCTCCGGTATTACAAGAGATTCCGTTATCAGCCTTGCAAAAAAGTGGGGCATGAAGGTTACGGAGAGAAGGATCAGCATCAATGAATTGATTAATGCGTATGATTGCGGAAAACTTCAAGAAGCTTTCGGTTCAGGGACGGCAGCCGTTATTTCACCTGTCGGGGTAATTAAATATGGTGATAAAGTTATTACCATAGGTGACGGCAATGTGGGGCCTGTTGCTCATAAATTCTTCAAGGCGATAACGGACATTCAGTATGGCAAAGCCGAAGATTCCATGGGATGGATCATGCCTGTTGAAGTATAATATGCCCTGAAAGAAGAAACTATCCGAGATTTCGCTTATATTGAGTCTCTTGATCCTTACAGTTTTTTTAAAGGTAAAATTAGAGTTAAGAGATTAAAAAATATGGAAAAAATGTTCATAAAGCTTAAATCTATCAATTATCAATATGCCTCGGTTATTTTTGTTGCCCTGGCGCTTTGCCTGCTTACCGTCGGCTGTGACGTGTTCAAAAGGCCTCCTCTTGTCAAAAAACCTGCGTTATACAAAATTTCTCCGTCTCAGTACCCTGATTTTGAAGATGATATGAACTATGCGTATTTAGAGCATAGTATTCCCAGGAGTATTGAATATCTTAAGCGCCTTCCGTCTTCCAAACAATTTAAGTTCGGTCAGGATAGCTTCAGGGCCGACTATATGATCAAATCCCTGGAGTTTTTTTTAAATTTTATACAAAAAAAAGGCCTAAAGCAGCCGATAAAAAAGTTTATCGAATCTCATTATGTTGTCTACAGATCGGCTGGAAGCGGAAAACCGGAGCAGGTACTTTTTACGGGCTATTACGAACCCTTATTGCAGGGAAGTCTTGAAAAAGATTCTGAGTTCGAATTCCCTGTTTATTCTCGACCTGATGACCTTATGACGGTTGACCTTTCCTTATTTTCCCCGGATTTTAAAGGTAAAAAAATAATCGGTCGATATACTGATCAGACCATTGTGCCTTACTATGAACGTAAAAAGATCGAAAGTGATAATATTCTTGAAGGACGGGCCAAGCCGCTTGCCTGGGTTAAAGATCAGGTTGATCTTTTTTTTCTTCAAATTCAGGGTTCGGGAAAAATTCATCTCAGCAATGGAGAAAAAATTAACGTTCATTATCATACCTATAACGGCCGACCTTACAAAAGTATAGGAAAGCTTCTTATTGAACAAGGGAAAATTCCAAGGTCGGAGATGTCCATGCAAAAAATTCGAGATTATTTAAAAGCCCATAAAGAAGAGGTATCAAGTATTTTAAATTATAATCAGAGTTACGTTTTTTTTAAAATAGAAGAAGAGGGGCCTCTTGGTTGTCTTGAGGTCACATTGACTCCCGGAAGATCCATAGCAACGGATAGACGTGTTTTTCCCCAGGCCGCCCTTGCTTTCATTGAAACAAAAAAACCGTTGGTCGATGGTGAGGGACGGATTTATGAATGGAACGATTTCAGTCGATTTGTTCTGAATCAGGATACCGGCGGAGCGATCCGGGGCCCTGGAAGAGCGGATTTGTTTTGGGGAAACGGACCCTATGCTGAAATCGCCGCAGGCCACATGCAACATTCGGGCAATATGTATTTTCTTATTTTAAAGCCTGAGGTCTTGGAACCTGCCTGATATTCATTGACCCAAATCAGAATTTTGTCTTAACTTGACACCCTTTTGCAAAATAAGTATTAATAGGTACTGTAATTATTTTTTAAATTTTTTTAATTGTCTCGACTAAAAACGAATCAGTCAGGAGTTATTTATATGTTCGGTATCGGTATGCCGGAAATGATTTTGATCTTGGCAGTGGCGCTTATTGTCATTGGACCCAAAAAGCAGAATCAATAGAAATTGAGAGTGAACTCAAGGATGTTAAAAAGCCCTTTGGTGCCTTAAAAGATACGCTCAAAGAGACCATTGATGTGACGCCGCCGGCCGTAAAAACAGACCATAAAAATAATAGTGTAAACGTTTCAGAACCTGAAATGGGAGAAACAGTTAAAAAACAAGAGGAAACACAAGGGAAAGAAGAGTCTAAGAAATGACTGAAAATGAGAAAATTCCTTTTACAGCCCACCTTGATGAACTGAGAAACAGGCTTGTTTACTGTTTTATAGCAGTTGGTGCAGGCTTTGCTCTTTCATACGCATTCAAGGAGCGGCTTTTTCAAATCCTGATCAAGCCTCTGATATCGGTTATGGGAACAGGAGACAAACTTATTTTTACAGGTCTTCCTGAAGCCTTTTTTACCTATTTGAAGGTCGCTTTTTTGTCCGGTCTCATTTTGGGTGCACCTATTATTATTTATCAATTTTGGATGTTTGTTGCCCCGGGCCTGTATGAAAAGGAAAAGCGTCTTCTTATTCCTATTGTTTTCCTTTCTTCTCTTTTCTTTATTGGCGGGTCGCTTTTCGGATATTTTATTGTTTTTCCATTTGGTTTCAAGTTTTTTTTAGGATTTGCCTCTGAAACCATACAGCCCCTTCCATCTATGCGCGAATATCTGGGGTTTTCATCAAAACTTTTACTTGCTTTTGGTCTTGTTTTTGAACTCCCTATTGTTATTACCTTTCTGGCCAGACTTGGCCTTGTTTCAGTCGATTTTTTGAAGAAAAACAGAAAATATGCACTGGTCCTCTTCTTTGTCGGATCAGCGATTTTAACACCTCCTGATGTTGTAACTCAGATCATGATGGCATTTCCTTTGATGCTTCTTTATGAAATCAGCATTATCGGGGCAAGGATTTTTGGACGAAAAAAAACCGAAGATGATCAACCTTATGATTTGATTGAATAACTCAATGTGAGGTTACGGGGTCGAACTTGTGTGTTCGGCCTCATAGCTTACGAAAGCTTTATTGCCTGAATAGATTGAAGAATGGGTTTTATTTTATCTCTGTGTTCGGGAGGGATAAAAAGAGCCTTTATGGGTTGGTTGGGAATAAGTCCTCTTGTATCAGGTCTTACTGCTTTATTCTCATAGGCTTGACGATTATCTTCGGATTCTAAAAAAAGAAGAATTTCGGTCAGGTTTCCTGTAAATCCATGAGCATCAATATGTTCTATATACTGTAGAAAAACGTTATTTACCGTAAGAACGAAGGGATCTATGGATGCATGGCCTTGTTCCCTGCAATTTTGTTTTGAAAGAAAACACCTGCACATAAAGGGTCTTGGCGGATAAAGAGGACATTCGTCATTGTGTAAAAGCGGACACTTTCCCCATATGTAATTATTCTCTTCGTCGGGTATCTCTTCTCCCTGAATGCAAAGATTTGCAAGTCCGTTTGTGGTGGTTTTGGGTTGAAAGCGTTTTTTGTATGATTCAACTTCCAGTTTTCTGAATAAGACCGTTTGATCCTTTGCCCTCATGTAGTTGACGATTTTATATGCTTCCAGAGTTGTCAGGGTTACATTGCGGGTACAGCATTCGGAACAATATCTTTTGCAGGCAACATTTAGTTTCACTGCAAAATCATCGTATATTTTATAAATTTTTTCCAGGAGAGCCAAATTTGTATTCAGATCCATTTTTCCGCTTTCCAAAATTTTATTATAATATTAGCCGGTCGTCATGAGCCGATATGCAGCAGAGCACTGCAAGTATTCTGGGTCGCAACGCTAAGCCGGGTACTGGAACGGTTTAAAGCCCGGCCGATCATGCTTAAGGCTTTTTCCGGGGTATTATTGGTTTCACTCAGATGAGCCAGGATTACATGTGAGAGTCGTTCATGCTTTATTTCCATTAAAAGTTTTTTTGATTCCTTGTTGGAAAGATGGCCGGTTCTTCCCTTGATTCGCTGTTTTAACGGCCATGGATATGGTCCATTGGTAAGCATGTCCGGATCATGATTGGCTTCAAGCACCAACAGGTCGCACCCCTTAAGATGCTCTTTAACCATGGTGGTTGCTATGCCCAGATCCGTTGCGATTCCGATTTTTCCGCCGTTTTGTTCTATCGTAAAGCCTGCCGGATCTTCTGCGTCATGGGATATGGAAAAAGGATGTATTTTAAAGTTATCTATATTAAAGGTTGTACCGCATTCAAAATTTTTTAAATCATGCGTACGTCCTATTTTTGATGAAGCGGTTTGGCTTGTTTTATGGCTCATATAAACGGGCAGATTAAAACGGCGGGAAAGAACTCCGACACCCTGAATATGATCGGAATGTTCGTGGGACACAATGATTGCATCCAGCTTTTCAGGTGAAAGGCCTCTGAATTTGAGTCTTCGCTCAATTTCGATTCCGGAGAGGCCCGCATCAATCAGTATCGAAGTGCAACCATTTGAAATAAAAATGGAATTACCCTTACTGCCACTGGCCAGTACACAAAGGACAAGGCTGTCCGTGTCGTTTTTCTGAGACTCTCCGGGTTCCAAGGTTATAAACCGGTATGTCCGAATCCGCCGTTATTACGAACGGTTTCATCAAGTTGTTCCACAGTTTTTAATCTGGCCTGGTAAACTTTTTTAATGACAAGCTGGGCGATTCTGTCTCCGCGCTGGAAAGAGTATTTTTTTTTACCGAGGTTGATCACTGCAATCATAACTTCACCTCGATAGTCGGAGTCTATGGTTCCCGGAGAATTAATAACCGTTATACCGTGTTTAACGGCCAATCCGCTTCTTGGACGAATCTGTGCCTCAAACCCGTGTGGCAGGGCAATGGCAAATCCCGTAGGTATAAGTGTAATCGCTCCGGGTTCAAGGGTAAGATCATTTTCAATAGCCGCATATATATCCATGCCTGCCGCATGGGGGGTCATATACCGGGGCAGGGGGATATCCGCATCCGGTTTCGGCCTTAATCGGAGGAACTTGATGGTTGGGGATTGATCCATATGTGTATCGATGATTTGTTTGATTGCTTAAATCGCTTCGATTTTTTTAAGTTGGTTTGTTGAAAATAGCGTCGTGTTTATTGCCGGAATTATTTTTTATTTTCCAGCGTAGCTTTGTGGCTCAGGCGGATTTTTCCGTCTCTGGAGACTTCGAGAACCTTGACCATGAGCTTGTCCCCTTCACTTACAATATCCGTAACTTTTTTTACATGGTGTGCGGCAAGCTGTGAAATATGCACCAGACCTTCCGTGCCCGGTTTTATTTGAACAAAGGCTCCAAAATCCATAATTTTTACAACTGTTCCTTCGTAAATAGTGCCGATTTCAGGTCCTATTCCAATTTCTTTAATCGTTTCTACAGCCGCATCTCCTTCTTCCTGGGTTAAAGCAAAAACTTTGACTTCTCCCGAATCATTGATTTCAATGCGGGTATTTGTGTCAGCCTGAATTGATCTGATCATTTTTCCACCGGGTCCGATGATCTCACGAATCTTGTCAGGATTAATTTTGATATTGTAAACTTTGGGTGCATAAGGGGAAATTTCTTCACGGGTTTCTTTGAGCGCTTCCAGCATCTTGTCAAGGATATGCAGGCGACCTATACGGGCCTGTTCAAGGGCTTTTGCCATTATATCCGGTGAAAGTTCCTTGACTTTAATATCCATTTGAAGAGCGGTTATGCCGTCTTTTGTGCCGGCCACTTTAAAATCCATATCACCTGTATGATCTTCATCCCCCAGGATATCGGAAAGGACAGCTATTTTATCTCCTTCTGTTACAAGGCCCATTGCAATGCCTGAGACCGGTGCCGTTATAGGGACTCCGCCGTCCATAAGGGCCAGTATGCCGGAACATACGGTTCCCATTGAGGAAGAACCGTTGGACTCCAAAACTTCCGATACCAGGCGTATGGTGTAGTCAAATTCCTCCTTGGGCGGCAATACCTTTTCTATGGCTCTTCTCGCCAGCGCACCGTGGCCTATATCTCTGCGGCTTGGTCCACCAATGCGTTTACATTCCCCAACGGAATAAGGTGGAAAATTGTAATGGAGCATAAAGCTGTTTGTCAAATGTCCGCTTAAGGTTTCAACCCGTTGTTCATCCTGGGTCGATCCAAGGGTCAGGGCGCACAATACCTGGGTTTCACCTCGTGTAAACAGGGCGCTGCCGTGGGGTCTGGGGAGTATTCCGGCCTCGCAGCTGATCGGCCTTATTTGATCAAAATCTCTGCCGTCAATACGATGGCCTTTATTTAAAACAATATCCCGACTGATTTTTTTTATCAGATCATAAAAAATTTCGGATACTTCACCCTTTCGATCGGCATAATCTTCATCAAGTGTTTCCAGCAGGTTCGATTTGAGGGCTCGAACCGCATTGCCGCGTTTGATTTTGTCCGGTATGGTTATTGCTTCGTGTATACCTGAAGAGATTTCGGATTCGATTTTTTTTATAAGTTCTGCGTCCTTTTCAGGTGCGGTAAATGCCCGTTTGGGTTTTCTGATGCTTTTTTCCAGCTGTTCCTGTATATCGATAATGGGCTGCATCGCTTTATGGCCAAAAAACATGGCGTCCAGCATCTCTGATTCACTGACGATGTTGCCGCCCCCTTCCACCATAATAACCCCCGTTTTTGAACCGGCTACAATGATGTTGATATCACTTTTTTCACATTGGGTGATTGTGGGGTTTGCTATGAATTCACCGTCTACGCGTGCGACACGGACACCTGCGATCGGGCCTTCAAAGGGGATGTCGGATATGACAAGCGCAGCAGATGCGCCAACCATAGCCAGCATGTCGGGATCATTCTCCTGATCCATGGATAAGACCGTTGCAATAACCTGAGTCTCAAAACAGTAATCTTTCGCAAACAGAGGCCGGATGGGACGGTCTATGAGGCGTGCGGTTAACGTTTCTTTTTCACTGGGTCTCCCTATTTCACGCCTGAAGTAATTCCCGGGTATTCGGCCCGCCGAATAGATTTTTTCCTGATATTCAACGGTAAGAGGCATAAAGTCTATACCGGGTTTTGGTTCATTGGAAGAGACTACTGTAACGAGTACAATAGTCTCTCCATATTGAACAACAACTGAACCAGAGGCTTGTTTAGCAAGTTTGCCGGCCTGTATGCTAAGGATCTTCCCACCTACTTCTGCTTTAAACGAAAATTCCATATTGATCTCCTAAAAACAAAGCGACTTAAAAGCAATAAGTCGCATAATTATCTGCTATCAGATTTTAAAATCTGCCCGAATTTGAAAAAAAGAATTAAATTCTATCCGATTCGGATAAAAGATAGGCATCTTTACCTCGGGCGTATCAAAAATCTGCCAAATAGTAAGATTTATAAAAGTGTTTTAGGTTTTAAGTTGCAGTTGTCGCATGCGTTGCGAACCGGTGTTTAAGTCCTTAAAGCCTGAACCCTATCTATAAATTAAATGTATAGACTTTTGAACCATTGCCGACTTATCTTCTCAGCCCTAAATCTTTGACTATTCCTCTGTATCTTTTTATGTCCTTGCCCTTGACATAGTTTAAAAGTCTGCGACGTTTACCCACCATCATCAACAAACCCCTTCTGGAGTGATGGTCCTTTTTGTGAACCTTTACATGTTCGGTAAGATAGGTGATACGATTTGTTAAAAGTCCGATTTGAACTTCAGGTGAGCCGGTATCTTTTCCGTGCAGTTTAAAACGATCAATCAGTTCTTTTTTGTTTTCTACAGTTAAGGCCACTTTCTTTGTCTCCTCGTGTTAAAATGAATAAAATTTACTATAGCTGGTAAATTTCAGGTTTTAAGTCCCAATATATCATTTATGAAAAACACAACAATAATTATACCTATGGGTCTCTTTTCCTTCATAGTTTAAAACGGCAAGGAGGTCGTCATTTTTATCCACAATCTTGATAAAACTTTGGGAAATTTTTATTTTCCGTTCATCAGACGTGTTGTCTTTTTGTGAATTGAAGTCCCCGTCGGTTATTTTTTTGCCGTCTTTTATTTTATCCGCCAAAGCCTTATCGGCAATATGCTCAGGCATATCGGGTAAGGCTTTTGACATGCTTATCACCTTATCTGATATTTTGGGGGAGAATGCAAGTCTTTCCAGTTCTGATAAGGTTGTAGATTCATTAATTTTAAATCCGCAGCATTCAATTCGTCTCAATTCCTTGAGATGTCCTCCGCAACCCAGTGCCTTCCCTATATCCGCACAGAGTGTTCTGATATACGTTCCCGCGGAGCAGGACACTTCAAAGCGTATAAAGGGAAGATCCATTGAAAGTATTTTAATGTATGAAATCGAAACAGGTCTTGGCGGTTTTTGGACGGGTTTGCCTTTTCGTGCAAGTTTATAGAGGCAGACACCGTTATGCTTTAAAGCGGAAAAAACCGGAGGTTGCTGATAAAACGCCCCTTCAAATTGTTT
>JAFDHS010000053.1 GCA_019308655.1 Deltaproteobacteria bacterium | reverse complement strand
CGGGCTACTTTGGAGACAAGTTGCACATGGAGTACCCGGTGGGTAATATGGTCATTTTTGATAAGAGAAAAAACCTGGGTTTTGTCGATATAACGCGTATAAGCAAGAGAATTAAGGATTCGGTCCACATCCACGGAGAATGTCTGGCGATAGCCTCTTTCAAGCTCCTCTTCAGGTAAACGCCGTACTCCGGTTGAGCTTAACGTTGCCAGGGGAGACAAAATGGTCGTTTCAAACTTGTCCAAAGTCGTCTTTATATTGCAAAGGGTGTTATCGGTGTTATATCTCTTCATTTTCGATCATGGTCTCCATCAGCTTGAAATAATCTATCCCAGCCGCTTTAAAGCCTCTCTTACCGTATTTTATATTGGCTTCCAAAACATAAAATTCTCCCTTATACATGCATATATCAATACCGGCATCGTCCCACCGGCATTTATCGGCCGTATACAGGGCCAGCTCAAGAGCTTGTCCGGGAACAGAGTCAAAACTGATTTTCGCACCGACTGCGACATTGCACCGGAATTCTCCGGGAGAGGCTATGCGCCAGTACGCATGAACCACCCTGTTACCGATAATGACAACCCTTATATCCCGGTCAATTTGCAGATATTCCTGAATATAGGCCGGGGTCGTCATCTCAAGATAAGCGGAAAGATCCTGATTATTTGTGATCAGGTAAACACCTCTTCCCATGCATGATCCTCTTGCAATCTTGCCGATAAACGGAAATTTAAAATGGTCCGGGATTGTTTTCTTTTTTGGGTTTCCATAAAACACCCTTGTTCGGGGATGGGGGATGTTAAGCAGAGAGAACAAGGCGGTCTGTTTGATCTTGTCTTGAATGTATTTATAGGTATGATAGCTCGGGAAAGTTTTTTTACCCATCGAATCAAACAGGTCGGCATAAAAAGTTGAAGGATAGTATATTTTGTCCGCATTTTGAATCAGTGCGATCTCTTCAGGGCTGTAATCGGAGAAGTTGAGCCGAACGCCCAGGGTTAAAACATTACGACACGGCCTGAGGCGTGGCTCAAGCGCTATAACTTTTTTAGAAAAATTCATTTATCCATTGCCCAAAAAGTTTGTAAAAACTTCAATTTTGTTCGAGTTCAAGAACGGCTTGAATTTTAATCAAATAAATACAGGAGGATTGCGCTAAGCTTTCTTGTCTGTTTATCCTTCAGGAGGAGTCAATACAAACATGGATGGGGATACCGGTACATTCGCAAAGTATTTTTCTATATCAAGTGTCACAAAGATATCATTTCCATTTGAAATCACCAGCCTGAAAGGAACCCGGTAACTGTTTATCTTTTGAATCTTTTCAAATATTGCCCTGTAGAGAAGATTGCCTGAATGAAATATTTCAATTTTGCCGACCTCTTTATCATTATTTAAGTATATCTTTTCAACCACGCCCTGTCTGCGTTTTTTTAAAATCAAAACGCGTTCGTCTTGGGGTTCAATTTTTTTTACTGTAGCAATGTCATGATCGTATATCGGTATGCGACCGGTTAAAAAATCAATAACATCAACCACTTTAACAGGTATGGAGATGATTCTTTTCAGGTTGGCGTCAGCCGAACGTTTTTTATAAAAGCGTTTCGGAAGCGCAGAGGACAAAATATAAAGATATTCACTATCGCTGGAAAAGCTTTCAATGGATTGCCCCGAGATGTCTAAAACCTGTATGCGAAGCTTTCCCGGTTTTGCTCCGGCCCATACCATTCTTGCGGCCTGAACTTTATTTTTATCGTATAATTTTATTTTGCCTATGCCTTTGAACGTATTGAGGGTATCGTTTTTGTTTTTCAAAAAACAAAGAATTTCCCCTGCTTCTGACTGATCAAAAGGGATCTTCGGGCTTACAGGTCTTTGAGTTATGCTGCCGCATCCGGAGAGAATAAAACCGACAACACAAAGGATAAGAAAAGACAATCGTATGAACATGTTGGATATTTTCATTTAAATCCCTTGATTCCCGAGTATCCGAATTTTATTTTCAAGTTGCGATTTATCCTCCCCCTGCTTTTTTTTTATCAGTGCGCGTTTGTAGGATTCAAGGGCTTTTTTTTTGTCGCCTGTCTTCATAAGAGCATCTCCCAGATGCTCCAAAAGAATCGGATCATCGGGAATAAAGGATACCGCCTTTTTAAGGGCTTCTACTGCTTTTTCAAAAAGTTCCTGCTTGAAATATACCCAACCCAGGCTGTCGATAATATAGCCGTCGTCAGGCTTCAGCCTTAATGCTTCCTTGATCAGGCGTTCGGCTTCATCCAGGTTTTTTCCCAGGTCGGCATAGGTATATCCCAAATAATTCAAAGCATTGGCGTCTTTCGGGTCAAGGCGTATCACGGTTTTCATTTGTTCGATAGAAGCCGTCTTTTTTCCCCATTTGTCATAAATAACACCCATGCGAAAATGGAGCCTGGTATTGTCTCCATCAATTTCAATAGCTTTTTTTAAAATTTTTTCAGCGTCTTCGTATTGTTTGATCTCTTCATAAAAAGAACCTATATAGAGCATAAACTCAGCATTGTCCGCTGTTTTATCAATGACATCTTTTAAAAAAATGATAGCTTCATTTATTCTTCCCTGAGCCTGATATAAAAAAGCAACATGTACGACTGCGTTATTGTAGAAATTAGAACCCGGGATGACCTTTTTAAAGTGCATTATGGCCATTTTTTTGTTCTCGTTTCCGTCATAGGCCATACCGGCAATATAGTGAATATCCGAACTCTCCGGTGCGCCTTTTAACATACCTTCAAGGACCGTTATGGCATCGGTATATCTCTTTTGAGCGACAAAGTGCTTAAGGACTTTTCTTATTACATCCGGATCGGATATACTTTTTAAGCCCAGTTCCCTGAAGATATTTCCAGCCTCTTTGGTCATCCCGTTTTTATGATAATAAAGCCCGAAATCCATGGCGGTTTTTATATCATTGGGATTGATTTCCAGGATTTCCTCGTACATCCGGATTATTTTATTATTATTATTTCCCCGAATTTTATAAATATTTAAAAGCTCAAATCGCGGCTCCAAAAGATTGGATTCCAATTCCAATGTTTTGTTTAATTTTTTTTCAGCTTCTTTGAATTTGCCTTGTTCGGCATAAATTTTTCCAAGAAAAAATTCTCCTGCATAGGATTCGGGGAAATTTTCAACAAGCTGTTCAAATACGCTGAAAGCTTTTTCCAAATCACCTTCATCCAGGTATAGACCGCCAAGAATTAAATATATGGCCTCCTGCTTTGGATCATTGGTGATAACCTTTTCATATATTTCCTTTACATCGTCATCAAGGTTCAGCGCCTGTTTGATCCTTCCGGCCATAATGAGAGTTTCTACCTCATTGGGATTCTTTTCAAGTATTTTTTCTACAACGTTTAATGCTTCTTCAATTTTTTCCCCGTATAAATAAAAGAGGGCAAGTTCTTTTTTTAAATATAATGATTCAGGATCGCTTTCAATAGCTTTTTCCAGATAGAAGATAGCCTTATCCGGATTCCCTTTGTTTTTTTGGAACTGCGCCTCGGTAAAGTAGTAATAAGAATTTTCAGCTTTTAATGATTCAGGCAGCCGGTTAGCGGTTTCCTGTGAAGGTTTTGGGTTAAAAGTACAACCGGAAAAAAATAAAACGACCATCATAAAAACGGCCGGCTTCAAAGAAATATTTATCATATTTTAACTATCCTGTTTTGATGAATATGCTTTTTTACTATCTTTAACCCTCTGGCCAAACAAAAAGAGAGGTTGTTTATACAATCATTTAAAACCCATACTATATGATTCAAAATCGGGTATTTCGCGCTTGAAAAATTCTCTCATCTTTTTAATTATATTTTTTTCAACCTGGCGAACGCGCTCTCTTGAAATGCCGTAGCGATCACCGATTTCCTGCAATGTAACGGGGTTATCCGAAAAAATACGCAAATCAAATATCTCTATTTCCCTTTTGTTTAGTTTTCTTTTAAACTCATCAATCTTATCATGGAGAAGTATTTGGATCTCTTTTTTGGCCACCTGATCTTCGGCAGAATCGGTTGCCGTACTTAGAAATTCGATTCTTTCCGTATCCGAATCTTCCTTTAAAGGTGCATCTAAAGAAATATCCCAGCCATCAAGGCGCTGATCCATATCTACTATTTCACGTTCAGTTACTCCCAAACGTTCGGAAAGGAGCTTGGGTTTGGGATCAAAGCCCTGATCAATTAATTTTTGTTTTTCTTTTTTAAGTTTGAAAAAGAGTTTTCTTTGTCCCTGGGTTGTCCCGATCTTTACAAGACGCCAATTATCCATAATAAATTTAAGAATATATGCCTTAATCCAAAATGAGGAATAATATGAAAATTTGACATTCTTATATGGATCAAATTTTTTAACCGCATGCATGAGTCCGATATTACCTTCCTGGATCAGGTCTAAAAGATTTTGCATCCAGACTCTCTGGAACTCCAAGGCTATCTTTACAACAAGACGAAGATTGGAAGTTACCAATCTATATGCGGCATCAGGGTCACCGGTTTCCTGAACTCTCATGGCAAGTTCTTTTTCTTCCTCCCTGGAAAGAAGTTTATGGCGGCTTATTTCACTCAGATACCGCTGAAGCGGATCAAATTTTATAACACTCTTGTCGGAATTAAAAGTTAAAGCATTTTTATTATGTGTTTTTGTAACTTTGGAACTGTTCTTTTTACGGTATATTTTTTTTATACCCTTTTTTTTTATATTCATAATAAAGTTTTTATTCACCTGTTGTCTATTTAAAAAATAGTTTGGATTTTATAGTTTGAAATCCTGCAACATCTTAAGCCCGTCAAGGTGAGGCGGGCTTAGCTTAAGATCGGTTTAGTTTGTTGGGGAAAGGTTCTATGTCAGCAGGCCGTTATTAAAAACCATGAAGGCCAAAAAGAACTACGAAGAAAGGAATCGGTAACATGTTTTTTTATGGACAATTTGAATAATGTGTGCTAATTTTTATTTTTATAATTCTGTTGCGCCTGTAGCTCAGCTGGATAGAGCAACGGACTTCTAATCCGTAGGTCGCAGGTTCGAGTCCTGCCAGGCGCGCCACTCCCCCCTCCAAAAAGATCCTTAAGATTAGGGAACTTCCACAAAATAAATTATCCGGTTTTCAAAAAAACTCAAGTGATGATAGGATGTTATGAAAATATTTGGGTAAGATTATAGGGGAACTCCCTTACAGCTTCTTTGAATCGTACATTTTTTATGCCTTGAAAGCATACTGCATTATTGAAAATTTCTCAAGCTATTTAGGCGTCTGAAAAATCGTGGGCTAAGGAACGGGGTTGGTGTCAGTTTACCAGACTCTGAATCGGAGCCGGAATACGTCCTCCCTTCCTGACAAAACGGTTGGCCCCTTGAGCATTATTTACATGCATAATTGTTGCTTTTCCTATAAGGCCCCCAAAATAAGCATTGTCACCTGCTTTTTTACCCGGTACGGGAATAAGTCTTGTTGCCGTGGTTTTCTTGTTTATAACGCCTATTGCCATTTCATCCGCAATGATGCCCGCAATGGTTTCATCCGAGGTATCACCGGGGATAGCAACCATGTCCAATCCCACGGAACAGACAGAGGTTATCGCTTCAAGCTTTTCAAGGGAAAGGTGGCCTGATCGGGCTGCTTCAGCGATATTCAAATCTTCACTTACCGGAATAAACGCGCCGCTCAGGCCGCCTACATGAGAACTTGCAAATGCGCCTCCTTTTTTTACAGCATCGTTTAACATGGCAAGTGCCGCAGTGGTTCCAGGAACACCGATGCTCAAGAGTCCTAAACTTTGAAATATTTCTCCTACACTGTCTCCGACAGTAGGGGTCGGTGCAAGGGAAAGATCGACAACACCGAAAGGAATTTTCAGTGTTTCGGCAACTTCTCTGCCGATCAATTCTCCCACACGTGTAACTTTATAAGCCGTTTTTTTTATGATTTCGGAAAGTTGACCCAAGTCAAGCTCAGGATCGGAAGAAAGGGCCCGGTCAATGGCTTTTTTTACAACACCGGGACCGCTGACACCCACATTGATAACGGCATCGGTTTCACCTGTCCCAAGATAAGCGCCTGCCATAAAGGGATTGTCCTGGGGAATATTTGAAAAAACACAAAGCTTGGCACAGGCAAGTCCGTCCTGGTCGGCTGTCAGATTTGCAGCCTGTTTTATCGTCCGTGCCATGAGCAGGACGGCATCCATATTGATACCTGCCCGGGTCGAGGCAACATTGACGGATGAACATACTCTTTGCGTCTCTGCCAACGCTTGGGGAATCGCCTCAATAAGAGCCCTGTCGCCTGCGGCAATGCCTTTTTCCACAAGTGCCGTGAAACCGCCTATAAAATCGATATCCATCTCTTTTGCAATGTCATTAAGTGTTTTGGCGATTTCAACAAATTGAGAAGAGGAAAAAGGAGC
>JAFDHS010000052.1 GCA_019308655.1 Deltaproteobacteria bacterium | reverse complement strand
GATATCATCAATAGCGGGTTTAACTAAAAATGCCGTCGCGGAAGCCGTCGCCGCCACGATAAGCATGCACGCCATCGCGAGCAGAAGGCTGCCCCATTTGTCTTTGATCAACGCTATTAAACGCTTATTGTTGCTGCTAAAAAAAGGTGCAAATACAGACTTCTTCATGAATCAAATCAAACCAATTTTTTTTGTTGTTTTAATGTAACTCAGCCCCATCAGGCTGGTGGCCGAGGGAAATCAACCGAGATTGCAAGTTACCTTAGAAGCCCATCACTCTTCAGTCGAGGGCTTGTTGACAATTCCCATATATATTTATACACTTCAAAATAATGGTAAATACAGCGCAGTTCAATAGTATTTTGAACGGTTATCTCATTGAAGGCGCAATGTTTTTCCCGGCAATCGGTGGTATAATCCGCCCAAAAACTATCGAATATAATGCTGAAATAATATCTCAATAGTTATGAAAATAGCAATAGTATGTAAAAAATTTTCTTTGAAATTTGGAGGATTAGAAAGATACTCCGTTAATTTAACCCGGGAACTGGTCCGTTCAGGCCACGATGTTCACGTCTTTTCAAATATTTTTGATGAAGAACAGGGCATTATATTTCATCAGGTTCCAATGTTGCGGTTTTCTTCTCCGGGGAAAAATCTTTCTTTTGCATACTTTGCCGGACACGCATTGTCAAAAATGGAATTTGATATTATTCACAGTATGGAAAGAATTTTTTATCAGGACATATTCCGTGTTTCCGATGGTATAAATCCCGTCCAGCTTTTACAGCGCTACCCGAACCCGCTGATTCGAAAAATTAAAGCGGCCGGACCCCGAAGACTTGTGCTTGGCTATCTGGAGAAAAAAATTTTTCAGGAAAGGGGCTGCAAGTGCGTCATGACAAACTCAGACCTGGTTAAAAATCAAATTATCAACCATTACCAGGTTGATCCAAAAAAAATACATGTGATTTACAACGGGGTTGACACCTTGCGCTTTCATCTTGGGGTGAGACCAAAACACAGGGCAGCCGCCAGAAAAAAATTCGGCATCGAAGAAGCTGAACTGGCGCTCCTCTTTGTATCAAATGATTTTAAACTTAAAAGGCTCAAGACCATTCTGTGCGCCATGACGCTACTGAAAAACAATCGAATCAAACTGATTGTGGCCGGAAAGGATAATGAAAAACCTTATTTGAAGTGGGCGGCTGAAAACGGTCTGGGGAAAAGGGTCTTATTTATAGGTCCTCAAAAAGAGATTGAAAAAATTTACGCCGCCGCCGACGTACTTGTGCTGCCGACACTGTATGACGCCTTTGCCAATGTTTGTCTGGAGGCCATGGCCTGCGGAATTCCTGTCATTACAACCTGCACCAACGGTGCTGCATGGGTAATTGAGGATGGAAAACAGGGTTATATACTGAAAACCCAAGCCCCTGATGAATTAAAGGGCAGAATAGAAACGCTTGTATCGCCGATAAAAAGGTCTGAAATGGGAGCATGGGCCGCAGCCAGGGCCGGAGATTTCACAATGGAGAAACACATAAGAGAAGTTCTTGATCTTTATGAAAAAGTCAGGCACCAAAGCGATCTGTAACATGGAAGCATTTTCATCATCCATTGACCGTGTTGAAACAGATTTTTTGATTATCAACCGCGATTACCGGGAACTGCTGGACAGTATCGGTCTGAATCGTTTTGAATCCATCTGGAGCTACGATGGCGGTCAAACCATCAAAAAAATAAAGGCAAGGTCCGTTAGCCGTATCAGCATTCCGGATGGTGACGGCACAAGAACCTTTTACCTGAAAAGGCACAATAGGGAATTTATCGGATTACGGCAGCTGATCGCAAGGTTGTTTCCGCAAACGGCCCTGTCTCAAGGCAAAGGAGAGTTTGCAAACATATGCGAGTTTCGGGCCCAAAAACTTGCAACGGCAGCCCCGGTAGCTGCCGGAGAAAAACCGGTCCGTTTTCTCTGGGCGGAGTCTTTCCTGATTACCGAGGATTTCTCTCCGTATATTTCTCTCGAACAACTGATGAAAGACAGGCCTGAATTTTTTATGGGACCTGAGGGCAAAAACCGGAAAAAAATTTTATTGAACAGAATAGCACGGTACGCTCAACAGATGCACCACAGCGGATTTAATCATCGCGATTTCAATGCAACCCATATACTTCTCCTTTATGAAAACGGATCGAATGACCCGAAAATTGCGCTTTTTGACCTGCAACGAGTTGAGAAAAGAAAATATTTAAGATTCCGATGGATGATAAAGAGTCTTGCGAGGCTGAACTATACCCTTCCGGATGATCTTTTTGATACTGAAGACCGAATTTATCTTTTTTTATCTTACAAAGGCAAGGAGAGACTTCATTTGTGGGACCGCCTGCAATGGTTTTGGATTAAAAGAAAAACAGCCCGAATCAAAAGGCACACCGAAAAGATGCTGATCAGAAAAATAAGAAAAGGTTAAATATTTAAATGTTGATTTCCAAATGCCCTTTGTGCAATTCTTCCGGAGAATCCTCTTTCCAAAGCAAAGATTTTCTCTTCAATAACAATGAAATTTATCGATACATGCAATGCAAGCATTGCAGTTTGATATACCAAGATCCCATCCCTGCGCCGGACCAAATCGACAGTTTCTATCCTGATGATTATAAAGTTTATCAGAAGGCCCGCCGCTCAAAACATGGATACATGAAACTCGCCGTTCTGCGTTACAGGTATAACTACAAACACCTCAACGTATCCCGGCTGTTCCGGTTATTCGCTCCTATCCTTGCTGTTTTCAGGTATCGCGACACAATCAGGTTTGTTCCAAATGGAAGAGGACTTGACATTGGGTGTGGCAATGGTAAATTTATCCGCTCGATGAACTTCATCGGCTGGAACATCGAAGGAGTAGATTTTAATCCAGTTGCCGTTGACTTCTGCCGCAAGGCGGGACTCAAGGTATTTCACGGTGATTTACAGTCCGTTGCATTCAAAGACAACAGTTTTGACTTGGTTTCTGCGCGACATGTGATTGAGCATGTGCCGAACCCGAAAGAATTTGTGATTGAAATCGCCCGCATACTCAAGAAGAGAGGTCGGTTAGTCATTCGAACACCCAACAGTGAAGCCTTGGGGCGAAGATGGTTCGGTATCAACTGGTACGCAAATGATGTCCCACGCCATCTGATTCTGTTCAATCCCACTAATCTTAATATGCTCGCCAAGTGCCACGGCCTGCGATTGATTAACGGAAAAACGATCACCTCACCTAAAAATATCCTGAACAGTTGGGACCGCCTGAAAAAGAATCAAGGTAATCCTTCTAAAAAACAAAAGATTCGTCGACTTATTGCCCGTCTATATGTTGTGCTGGCGGCTCTGACCCGCCGGGGCGACGAGATATTTGCCATCTACGAAAAATCATGAGAAATAAAGATATCCTATTCATATCGAAAGGGGAAAATGCCGCGTCCACACGCTATCGAGCCCTATTCTATTTTAATGCCCTGCGTGCAAGCGGCTGGCGTCCTTACCATTTGACCGCATACAATTCGCCCTTATCACGTCTGAAACTTTTGCATAAAGCCGCCCAGGCGGATGTTGTGGTTATTTTGCGCAAAACCTTCAGCACCTTCTTCCTCCATTTACTGAGCCTTTGTTCGAAACATCTGGTATTCGATCTGGATGATGCCATCTTCTGCCGCAGCAACGGTACCCCCTCGAAAACACGCCAAAATCGCTTCAAAAAAGTTGCCCGACACTGTCAACAAATTTGGGCAGGCAATTCATACCTGGCCAATGCGGCACTGCGCTACAACCCATCGGTCATCACACTGCCGACTTCACTGGCACCTGAAAAATATTCACTTGAAATAAAAAAACCTGACAACCGCCTTGACCTCGTATGGATCGGAAGCAGTTCCACACGGAAATATTTAGAATCCGCTCTTTACTGCATGGAGAGGGTAGCGGACACCTGCCCTTCTCTTCGGCTGAAAATTGTGGCCGACTTTAACTTGCCGTCACAGCGACTTTGCACCGTTAGCATCCCGTGGAGCCAAGACAAGGAGGCGGAAGCGCTCGTATCCGCCCATATTGGTATCGCACCCATGCCCAGTGATTCCTGGACTCAGGGCAAATGTGGGCTCAAACTCCTGCAATACATGGCTGCAGGCCTGCCTGTAGTTTCGTCCCCCGCAGGCGTAAATGAAGAGATTGTAGAACATGGGGTAACCGGTTTTCTCGCTGAAAGTCCCGAAGAATGGAAAACGGCCATCAAAAAACTCGCCGACGATCCTGAGCTGAGAAAGGCCATGGGTGAAGCAGGGCGAAAGCGGGTTATCGAACACTATTCTGTGGATGCAACTTTTCACAAGATGTCCAAGGCATTGAACAGATTGTTTGCATAAGGGACTCGGAAAAAGATATGCTCGTTACAGTTTTAATTTTTGAAGCTGATCACGAAACATTTTGTCAACCTCCGGTAAGTCTGCCCAATTCTTAATCAAACGCTCACAGTCCCGTTTGAATGCCTTGCGGAATCTCCATCTAAATCGATGTTTATGCATTCCATCCAGATCGATTACAAATAATTCATCGCCCGAAACAATAAAGTTCGTAGCCTTAAAATCCCCATGACTGATAGTTGCTTCGGCGAACAGCCTGAGCAGTTCCACAAACCACTTTACCACACTTTGTCTTGGGATTTCTCCTCCCCTCTCCGCATGAATCAAATGGTAGGCATCAACACCTTGAACATATTCCGTAATAAAGTATGCGGTAGTCCGAAAAATTCCCCATCGTTTTTCCAGAAACGCAATCGGCTTAGGCGTAGAAATTCCTATAAAGTCCAATCGGTGAGCATTGCGCCATGAAATAGAGGCACGGCTAGAGCGAAGGCAGCGCTTCAAGGCATGCTGCATACTCTTAATATTGTACCGTTTGACCACAAAGCGTTGTCCGCCGATTTCTACCAATGCCACCGTAGAACTATTGCCGTCCTTCAATAATCTGCTCGAATCAATTACAGTATCCGGATCACTCAAAAACCGATCCATCGCCTTATCATATTCTCCCCTGTTGCAAACCATAAAGCGATTCCAGTCTTTGCAACACACAAAGGCAGAGCATTCGCGATAGATTTTTTTCAGATATACTCTTTTTCTGCGGCGCCGGTGAATACAAACTTCTTTCATCAAGCGTGCATACAAAGCGTCCTCCACAGGCAGTCTTCTTTTCTCAACATAGGCCTGAAAAACTTTTGGAATCAAGTCGTCGAACCGTGGATTGAGTTGGGCAAAAAACAATCCCAGATTTTTGAGGCTTACCGCTTCCGTTAATGGTTTACCGATTTGTCGCACATCAACAGCATCGCCGTCGATTGTATAAATGATACTACCAGACAGGAGGAAGTTTCCCAGATGCAAGTCATCCTGCTTAAGCCCGGACGAATGCTGATCTGCAATTACCTTTACCACCCAAATCAATAGATCAGCACACCGGTCACCATTTTTTTCCTGTTCCCAGACTTCTGCAAAATTCTGCGCGTGAACAAGTCTTTGAAAAACTAATACCGGTGTGTGACAAGGTATAAGCACACCTCTACACAACAAAGGGGGTGTCTCGATACAATTGTCCTTAAGAGCACTTACGCCTCTCTCTTCACGAGCACAATGGCGTTCAGCGCTGCCGGCAGCCAGAAAAACTTTTGCAACAACCTGTCGATCATTCCATTTACCAAAACAGACCAAGCGTTTTCCCGGCAAAACACGTAAAACCCGAGTACAAACCAATTCGGTAATCCGGCCATAACATTTCAGCTTCAAGCGAAACGGAAGATCCAAATTGCGCCCTGAGGAACGAAGATATTGAATATCAACGGTAGAGCCGATATTTGAAAACTTATCACAAATAATAATCTACCTCAGATGAAGTACAACAATTTGTTGATGGATATCAGTTAATCATCCAAAAAATTATTCTTAAGGATCTGATCGGCTTTCAAAACTTTGAGGCCTCTTTTGATACGCTTTTGACCTTTAACAATGGTCTTTTTTCGGGCGCCTAATTCTGAATGAACAACCATGGTGGCGTGATTGAGATGAACTACGTATTTACTGAGGGATTCCGATGGAAGAAAGGCCATTTTATATCCACTTTCGATGAGCTTTTTATGCATTACCTTACCCGCTGTTTCCCCTTCAGCAGAAAATGTGAGATTCATTTTTTTTATGGGCTCCATCCTGTAAAGAGCACAGTGACTTCGCAAGTAATAGTAATTGTTTCCTTTCCCCTCCAGCGCATGATCTGTTTTACCGATCAAGCCGTAGTAAAAACCTTGCCATTTATGTTCCAGAGACTTGGCAATTTTCTTTAAAAAAGGCTTATTTTCAAGTTTCCAAGAGCCGACCCCTGCAATATTCGATTCTTTTTCTACCTGTGATAACAGCACATCAAGCCACCCCGGATGTTTTACAAAGGTATCCGTATGGATAGAAAGAACGTAAGGTGTGACA
>JAFDHS010000051.1 GCA_019308655.1 Deltaproteobacteria bacterium | reverse complement strand
GACAATATCGGGCATTGAGGGTCAAATCTTTAAAGGAACAGACATACCATGCAAGTATTTACAGCAGTCGTAGAAAGATGCCCAGACACTGGTCTTTGCGTTGGCTTTGTTCCAGGTTTTCCAGGCGCTCATACTCAGGGGGAAACCCTGGATGAACTTAACAAGAATTTGAAAGAGGTTATTGAGATGCTCCTTGAGGATGGCGTCTCTAAGCTGGAAAGCGAATTCGTCGGCACACAGACGGTTATGGTGGCTTAAAATGGGTAAAGTCCCGGTCCTTAAACCAATTGAGGTGGATTGATTGTCTGATTGACGACTGAATTGAAAAGAGGCTCGGAATTACTTTTCAGGTCCCTTTTTTGTTTTAAAAAATCTTGACACAATACGTCTGATAGACGTATTGATAATTATGAATCGGATAACCTTAAGCAAGAAAGCTCAAAAGCAATTAAAAAATGTTCCCTCCCATATCGAAGGTAAATTTCAATTATGGGTGAGAACAGTAAAAAAATGCGGGATAGAGGATACAAGAAAGATTTCGGGGTATCACGATGAGCCTTTGAAAGGGAAAAGGTTTGGCCAACGGTCAGTAAGATTGTCAAAGGCGTATAGAGCGATCTATATTGAAAAGCAAGAAAGCATAATAATAGAAGTTATAGAGGTAAGCAAGCATGACTACTGATGAAATATACGGGTCAAAGGAATTGGAAAGAGATTATGGTCCGCTTACTTTTGGACGGGCGCTTTGGTCACATAGAAAATGCGAAGAGCTTTCACAGAAAGAATTCGCCATGTCCATTGGGATATCGGCCCAAAGTCTTTGCGACATAGAAAAAGGCAGGAAGATCCCCTCTCCCAAAAGAGCCGCCAAGATCGCACGGCATATAGGCCAGCCGGAAAAGATCTGGATTGAACTTGCATTGCAGGATATGTTGCGCCAAGAGGATCTGGATTATACAGTTTCCGTTGCGTAGGCAAAGGCAAAAAATCTTTATCTGCTGAAAACTCCGGTCTTCAAACGAGTCGGCCTGAAAGGGTAGGGTCGCTGGTTCAAATCCAGCCATCCCGACCAAATTAAAAATCCTACCCTTTACTTTTTATCATTTTTTTAACCGCCTCAGATGTCACCTTAACGGCTGTGTTAATTTCAGCTTCGGTAGTCATTTTTCCCGTACTGAATCTCAACGTTCCCTTGGCCCTGTTCAAAGGGATGTTCATGGCTTTGAGCACGTGCGAGATTTCCACCTTATCTGAATGACATGCCGCACCTGCGGAAACCGCCACTTCCAGGCCTATCTCTTCAAGTATTCTGTTTGCCTCCAAACCTTGAAAAGAAAGGCTGATCGTATTGGGCAAACGTTTTTCCATGTGACCGTTTAAAGTTATTGCTTCAAGTTCATTTTTCAAGCCGCTATACAGCAAGTCCCTCATTCTTTTCATATGGGTCATGTTATCTGCCGGATCTCTCCCGGCGATTTCACAAGCTTTTCCTAATCCGACAATTCCCGGCACGTTTTCCGTTCCCGCTCTTCTGCCGTTTTCTTGTCCTGCACCATGCATAAACTTTTCCGGTTTTATGGAATTTCGGACAAAAAGCGCACCTGTTCCTTTGGGTGCATATATTTTGTGTCCTGCTATGGATAATAAATCAACGCCGAGATTATTAACGTCCGCAGAAATTTTCCCAACGGATTGGGCCGCATCCGTATGCATAACAATGCCGTGTTTCCTGGCAAGGTTGGAAATCTCTTCAATGGGTTGAACGGTACCCACTTCATTATTTGCATGCATGATCGTAATAAGAACGGTTTCGGGCCGGATGGCATTTTCCAGATCACAAAGACTGACAAGACCGTATTCGTCCACAGGCAAAAAGGTAATCTCGAATCCAAGTCCCTCCAGGAACAGGCAGACTTCCTGCACAGCCGGATGCTCAATCCGGGAGGTAATGATATGGTTCCCCTTGCTCCGGCATGCCCAGGCAATGCCTTTAATGGCATAATTGTTGGATTCCGTGCCGCCGCTGGTAAAGACAATCTCATCGGGACTGCAACTCAGAAGCGAAGCTACCTGTTTACGGGCATTTTCGACCGCTTTTTTCGGCTTGATCCCGTACCAGTGGCTGCTGGAAGGATTTCCAAATTCGTTTTCAAGAAAAGGCCTCATGGCCTCTATGACTTCAGGATCGTTCGGTGTGGTTCCGTTATAATCCAGATAGACAGGTTTTCCCATTAGCTTGTTGCTCCTTTCATATAAAGAAATAACCCCTGACAAATAGGAATATTTTCATGTAAGTAGGGTTGACAATTTTAAATTCGCTCACATTATATTCAGGTTAAATATTTTTTAAAACGATTGAGTCGGAAATCACTTCAGACTTTTTTAAATTCTGAAATTTTTTATCAAACAGGAGAAATTATGGATCAAAAGAAAGAAACGCATCAGTTTAAAACCGAAGTGCAACAGCTTATGAACCTTATCATCAATTCCCTTTACTCCAATCAGGAAATATTTTTACGGGAGTTGATATCCAACTCTTCCGACGCTATCGACAAACTTCGCTTCAAATCCCAGACGGAACCTGAAATCCTTGGTGATGATACCGAATTCAAGATCAAAATTACGCCTGACCATGAAAAAAACACCCTTGAAATATCCGATAACGGTATCGGCATGACCCATGAAGAGGTCATGGATAATATAGGCACAATAGCCAAAAGCGGTACTGCCGCTTTTATTGAAGCGCTTGAACAGTCCAAGAGTCAGGAAACGTTGACACCGGATTTAATCGGCCAGTTTGGCGTCGGCTTTTACAGTTCATTTATTGTCGCAAAAAAAGTTACGGTACTGACCCGAGCCGCCGGTTCGGAAAAGGCTGTAAAATGGGAATCTGAAGGCGACGGGTCTTATACGATCGAGGAAGTCGAAAAGGATTCACACGGCACTGATATCATCCTTGATTTGAAAGAGACGGAAAAAGACGAAAAAAACTTTACCGATGAATGGACGATTCGTAATATTATAAAGCAACATTCCGATTTTATCAACTATCCTGTTGCTATGGATGTTGAGCGGGATGAACCCATCCCGGAAGATGAACAGATTCTTGATAAAGACGGCAAGCCGGTAGGGGAAACGACAAAAAAGGTTATACGCGAAGAGACACTCAACTCAATGAAGGCCATATGGGCCAAAGACAAGAAAGATGTTTCCGAGGAGGAACATAATCAATTCTACAGCCATCTCAGCCATGACTGGAACCCGCCTCTGGCCAATATTCATATGAAATTTGAAGGGACTACGGAATACACCGCCCTGTTGTATATTCCGTCAAAGGCTCCCTTTAATCTGTTCAGCCCTGAACGTAAACACGGAATTCATCTTTACTGCAGACGTGTTTTTATCATGGATGACTGTAAAGAGCTGATTCCGGAATATTTCGGTTTTGTTCAGGGTGTTGTGGATGCACCTGATTTAAACCTGAACATAAGCCGTGAAATTCTTCAACAAGATAGACTGGTAAGGAATATCCGAAAAAATCTTGTCAAAAAACTTTTCGACCTGTTTAACGGCATGGATAAGGAAAAATACGAAAACGTTTATAATGAATTCGCCCCCATGCTTAAAACAGGGATTCACTCCGACTTTGAAAACAAAGACAAAATAGCCGACCTGATCCGTTATCAAACAAGCAAATCCGCCGGCAAGCTCATATCACTCAAGGATTATATTGCCAACATGAAGGCAGAGCAGGAGGAAATCTATTATATTACCGGTGACAATCTCTCTTCATTACTTAACAGTCCGCACATCGAGAAACTCAAGGAGAAGGACTATGAAGTACTCTTAATGGTGGATCCTGTTGACGAGTGGGTCGTTCAGTCTTTGACCGACTATGAAGGAAAAAAATTAAAGAGTGCGGAAAAAGGGGAGCTTAATCTTGAGAAGGTTGACGAGAAGAAAAAAGAAGAATATTCTACTTTGTTCGACCATATCAAATCCAACCTGGAATCCAAAATCAAGGAAGTCAAGCCATCGACTCATTTAAAAGATTCCATAGCCTGTCTGTCAGGTGATGCATACGACATGAGCGCTTATATGGAAAAAATCCTCAAGGCATCAGGACAAAAAGTCCCTGAGACAAAGCGTGTTTTAGAACTGAATATGGATCATCCCGTTCTTACGAAAATAAAAACCTTGTTTGAGAAAGATAAAGATGATCCGGTTTTGAAAGACTACAGCGAGCTGATATACGACATTGCGGTTATCAGTGAGGGGGGTAAGGTAGAAAACCCATCCGGATTTTCCAAAAAGATCGGCGATTTGATGAGCAGTGCATTATAACGAATAAGAAAAAAAATTTTACCACAGAGAATGTAGAGGATTTCTACAAACTCTGTGGTAACTTTCAGAGCCTGTTTAAAAACTAGGGGATCGAAGCGAAAAAGTGTGAAAGCGAGGGCAAATTGTTGCAAATTTGAGGTGAATAGCGAGCCTATTTGCCGAAAATTTACGACGATTTGAACCGCTGTCACGCTTTTGCAGCCGATTCATCAATTTTTAAACAGGCTCTTAGCTTGACTTGTCAGGATACTTTCCGGTTATGTCAGCATAAAAAGCTTTAATTTCAGACATATCGGATTCAATATCGCCTGTCGGTCTGATCATTGGACCAAACCCTCCCACCTTGAGACAATAATCCATATATCCCATCACAATCGGGATATCGGCTCCTTTGGCAATATAATAGAATCCGGTTTTCCAAAACCTGACTTTCTTACGGGTCCCTTCAGGAGGGATCACAAGGATCAACTTTTCATTCTCCTGAAAAATTTGAACCATTTGTGCCACAACCCGATTGGACCTGGATCTGTCAATGGGGATACCCCCCAACCGTTTGAAGAAGGCACCAAAAGGCTTACGAAACAAGGCGTCTTTCCCCATCCAGAATATTTTTACTTTTAAGGCAAAGGCAAAGAGTATCATGATGGGGAAATCCCAGTTAGAGGTATGCGGTGCGCCAATAATTACAAATTTAGGAAGATCCGGCACCCGGCCCTGTATACGCCATCCCAGGATATTCAATAAAAACAGAGAAAGCCTTTGCATAAGCGTTGTTAATGCAGGTGTGTCGAAAATCGTGTAACGCATATAGATTATTCCTTTCGATAAATGAAAATCAAACTATCGGACCATCCAGTATGACCCTCCAACATATAAAAAAAAGCTTAAAATAAAAATAAGTCCCTGACTTCGATTTATTTTGTAACCTGATCTTGCAAAAATTAATAATAAACAGGATAAAAACAACATGGCAGGGAATTCAAACCGGTTTAAACTCGAATCTATAGATATGGGGTTCAGCAATCCGACCGTACCCATAACCATGCAAATGTTGAACAAATTACTCCCCACAACATTGCCCAGGGATATATCGCTTTCATCTTTTGAGACCGCTACGACCGAAGTGGCAAGCTCGGGCAGGGAAGTGCCGAAAGCCACTATGGAAAGACCGATAAACAGTTCACTGAAGCCGAAACTCCTTGCTATGAAAACAGCTGAATTAACAACAAAATCCGCTCCTTTTCCAAGACATATCAAACCGGTCAGTATCAAGAATCCATTGAAAGCATAATTTTTAAGGGAAGGTTTCTCTATTTGCTCTCTTTCTTTTCTGATGTCTCTTGCCGTCATAATTCCATAAATAATAAAAACAGCCAAAACCCCAAGAAGGATAAGACCGTCTGTCCTGCCTATTTTTCCGTCCAGACAAAGAAACCAGAATAAAAAAGAGGCGCCGATCATATAGGGAAGTTCCTTGCTTACAATCTTTTTATTTATTTTAAGAGGCTTTACCAGTGCGCTCGATCCAAGGACCAAAGCAATATTAATGACGTTGCTTCCCAATATGTTGCCTACGGATACACCGCTTGAACCCTTTGCAGCAGCGACAAGGCTGACCAGAAGTTCCGGGGCCGATGTGGCAAAAGCCACAACGGTAAGTCCGATAACTATAGGCCTTATGGAAAGAGAGAAAGCAAGGTTGGAGGCCCCTCTGACAAGCCAGTCGGAACCGAGAAAAAGCATTGTCAATCCAATCAAGAGGAAAAAACCGTTTAAGGCCATTGTTAATCACCAAAGCAAAAGCGCTGTTTTATGTAAAAGTTGAAAACGTTATGCACGGGTATTATTATCATAGTTTTCCTGAAAAGAGGGTGTCAATATAGAATATGGAGTTGAACTGATACTTCAAATTTTTTATTTCGGCAAGTTCAAATAAAAGACGGGCACAGCCCACCGCGAATTGACCGGCGACTCCATCAGTTATCAAGTGGTTAGACGACTTGCAAGAAAAATGATCAGGACAATCAATTGATAAATATCTTGACAGACACAGTTTTTGAATATTTAAGATAAGCCTTCAGGATCACGAACTAAATAACAAAGAGGTTTGACCATGACGAACCGGAATGTCTCCAGAAAAATTTCAAAGATAGAAGAATTATTAAAAAAAGGCGTAAAAATTCCCAACCCCCATAGCATTGAAATCGCTG